>CAYRUX010000093.1:0-22605 GCA_964427515.1 uncultured Rhizobiaceae bacterium | reverse complement strand
GGAAGCATCTCATCCTCCCCACACCAACAAATGGCCTGTATGAAATCGCTGGGTTTATCCAGCATGGCTATCCTGAACACTATGATCCACAGGTAGGTCGGGCTGATGTTGTCCGAGCCTTTAGAGGTGTCGGCAAGTCCTACATCGCAGCAGCATACGCATTGTGGTGCTTATATAGAGACCCTGAGAACGAGAAGATCCTAGTGGTTTTTGATTTGCTAGGATTCTGAGGTTATAGTTCTGGGCAAGTTTACGACAAGAATTTAAACCACTAGTTAAGTACACCACTAAACTTAATTTTAACTAAACCGTTGATTTAATTGGGAAAATTATGGTGCCCAGGGGCGGAATTGACCCACCGACACGAGGATTTTCAGTCCACTGCTCTACCAACTGAGCTACCTGGGCGTATTATTTATAGTAATGATCTTTACACTAATTAGTATGACATTAACCTCTAGCGGAACTGATAATAAAGAATTATTTCTAACTGAAAAGAGAGAGGTTGCACTTGCATTATAGATCTAGTCAAAAATCAATATTCTTAACCAAATTTTTATATATAAATCCAGTAATATTACAATGAATATGATTACTTTGGCCATTTTATCTGTGGAATATCCCTTTTATGCGATTACAACCACTATACAAAAAGTAAAAATTTGCTGATAATATAAGCTCAGATTTTTATAAATATACTTCACTGTATTAATAATTAATCGGGTATTTCAAATGGCTAATATAGTAATATCTTCTGCTAAAGATGACGTGGAACAGGAAGTTATTGTTGCCAGAAAAAACGAACCAGATTACGTGATGGGACGGCGTGATTTTTTTAAGTACAGAGATCTAGGTGTTACTTCAGCAAGTGGTGGCATAATGCGAGCGCAAGTAACCGAAGGTTCTGAAGGAATGACACGGCCAACTGGCTGGCACTACCACATTTGTGACGGTCAGTTCGTCTACATGATATCTGGTTGGGTAGATCTCGAATTTGCAGGTGGCAAAACTATTAGGGTTGATGAAGGTGATTCAATTTATATCCCTGGGGGGATTCCTCATAATGAAACTGCAACGTCAGATGCTTTGGAGCTAATTGAGGTTTCTGTTCCGGCCGATATGGGCACTGAGTCGTGTGCACCTCCTAGTAGGAGTGAAAACGTTGACAAATAGTTAATACTTATTTGTTGTACCCTTAATTGTTCTTGTTAAGAACTAAAGTATTGGAGTGCTATGAAGCCAGCATAAGCTGTAATCAGAAAATAACCCGTGCTGCGAGTGAAATAGTTAAAAATAATTACCAAAATTATTGCTGATATTGTGCCAGCAAGCATATACCAAATGTCAAAAGATGCTATTTCTTCAGGGATTATAATTGGTTGAATTACTGATACTAAACCAACGATACCTAAAATGTTAAAAATACTAGATCCTATTACATTACCTAGGGCGACATCAGAGTGTTTTCGATAGGCTGCTACGATTGTGGTGGCAAGTTCTGGTAGTGAAGAACCTAATGCAACAACTGTCAATCCAATTACAGACTCAGAAATGCCAAGCTCAGAGGCGATGTTCACTGCCGCTCCTACCAGAAAGTTTGCACCGAATACTACGCCTGCAATTCCGGCTAATATAAAGACAGATGCTATGTAGACATTATGAGGAGTAACGACCTCGGTCTCATCAGCTTTATTTTGTTGATGACCTGTATCTAAGTAATCGCTTGGATATTTTCCCAATGATTCGGACCAACTTACTAAGTCTCTTATCCTGTTTTTTGTCCAATTTTCTATGGGTGCCTTATTTAATCTTTCTGACCTGTAAGCATATATAATATGAAAGCTTAGCAATAAGAACATTAGTATACCCTGCCACTCAGAAATCTCATCAAATGAGGTCAAAAATCCCGACAAAAGGATTGTTGCTAAGATCAGAACAAAGGCATCACGTGTTACCGGAGAAGTTCTAATTCGAACAGGAGAAATTATGGCGGCTACTCCTAAGATTAGGAATAGGTTGGCAATGTTACTTCCCACAACATTTCCTAACGCTATCCCCATAGAATTTGTTAGAGCTGCATCAAGACTAATAACAAATTCGGGTGCTGATGTACCAAATGCGATTACTGTTGCACCAATCAAAAAAGGTGAAACATTTAATCGTCTTGCAAGGGATACCGCGCCTCTTACGAGTAGTTCTCCTCCCAAAAACAAAAGCGCAAAGCCAGCAAGTAGTTCAATAATTATTCCGCCATTCACAAGTTATTATCCTATTTATTGTTTATTTTTTTAAATGTTGATAGCAATACTAATCTTTAGCGCTTGCTAAATTGGTTGGCTCGCTTGGCTTCTTCGAGTAGCCAGAGCCTTCAAGTAGGGCACTGGTTTCAAATAATGGTAAGCCGACTATGTTAGAGTATGAGCCGCGAATCCACGAAACAAAAACACTGGCATAACCTTGAATAGCATAACCGCCAGCCTTATCTTGCCATTCATTACTTTTGACGTAAGCACAAACCTCTCCCTCTGTTAACCGTTTAAATTTTACGAGTGTTTGAACAGTACGTGAGCTCGCCTTAGTATCTCCTGGGATTAGGTACACGGATGTCCATACATTATGTCGATTTCCAGAAAGCAATTCTAAACAGAATTTTGCTTCTGAAGGCGTTTCTGCTTTTGGGAGAATACGTCTTCCACGACAGACTACTGTATCTGCAGCCAATACGAAAGCATTAGGATGTCTACTAGCCACACCATGCGCTTTCTCCTTAGCCATGCGCAGAGCGAAATGATGTGGCATTTCATTGCGAAATGGTATCTCTTCTATTTCAGCGGGATCAATCACATCTGGAAATACATTAATGCTTTGCAAAAGATCAAGGCGTCTTGTGGACGCAGAGGCAAGAACAAGTTTTGATCTATGGTGATTGGTTAGTTCTGTTTTCTTTGACAATGTTTTAGGTGCCTTAATAAAACTTTGTATTCAGTAGTTACGTCTATTAACTGAAGAAATAGAGTAATAAATATGCTTATTCCTTATACTATAGGGGGAGCAGAAATAGAAAAGCGTTGAAGTAACCTTTTTCGAAGTTGATCTCGGATGTCACGATAGGCATCCAGTCTGGTCTCTCGATTGCCATCAATTATACTAGGATCCATGGTATGCCAGAACTCTAAGTAGCAGTTTGACGTTCTAGTCATTTCCACAGCTGAGTGTTGGGCTTCTGGTGATAGCGATATAACTAAATCAAATGAAGTGTTATTTAAATCGCGGAACGTTTTAGAAATATGATCACTCATATCAATACCAACTTCATTTAATACGGTGACAGCAAAGGTATCAATCTCTCCTTTGTGTACGCCCACGGAATCAACGTTGATAGAGTTACCGGCTATACTTGTCATTATTCCTGCAGCTATCGGTGACCGCACAGAGTTCCATGTACATGCAAACAGTATACTAGAAGGAATGTCATCCACGTTGGAATTACCCCCTTACATGGAGAACGTATATTAATGTAAAAAGCCGTCTAGCAGTATCAAAGTCAATTTCTACCTCTTCTTCGAGCAATTTACACAAGAGTTCAGATGCTTCGTTATGCAGACTACGTCTCCCCATATCCATGGCTTCAATACGGGCTCGCGGCGCTTTTCTAATTGCCTCAGTATAATTTTGGCAAACAGCCAAGTAATTTTTCATTAAAGATCTAAAGGGGGTTATGGAGAGTACAATTTCTCGAATTGAACTAGAGGCGTCTGTGCTGAGACAAAAAATTAGCTGATTTTCACGAACTTTTAGACAGAGATGGTATGGTCCGGGAAGCTTGTCTTCTTTTAAAATGAAATGGTTTTCTTCGAGGATATCGTATATTGCAATACGACGTTCCTGCTCTATATCGGGTTTCAGAAATGCCGTATTTTGCCCTTTAATTTCAATACTGATCAGGCATTCTTCGCTCGAATTATTCGCCATTACTTAGTCCTATTAACACAAATATTAGCTCTCTTCATTAACTTAAGCCTTTATTCTTGACCAAATCTAGTTAGTACGGCATCACTTAAAAAGCTTTTTTATATTCGGGTCTTCTGTCTATTTGATTTCAATAAGCTTTTTTATCCCAAAACGCTTCAGGGTTAGATGGAGACCGATAAGTTTATAACGGGAAATTCTATGGACACCAGAAAAATAAAAGCACTTACCTTTGATACTGGCGGAACAATATTAGATTGGCACACCGGATTTCGTAATGCGCTATCTCATCTTGGAAACAAATATGGTATAGAAAAAGATTGGGGCTTGCTTGCCAATGAAATGCGCCGTAATTCCTTGAAGCGCATGCTAAATTTAGGGGAATTTTCAACACCAACTTATAACTTTGATGATGCCCACGCAGCTGCTTTGGACGAAGTATTAGATGGTAACGGTTTGAGCGCCGTTACCAAAATAGAACGGCGGACGATTTGGTGGGATACGGTGCACAATTTTAAGTGCTGGCCAGATTTTCCGGCAATTTTGCCAAGGTTACGTCAAAAATACATTTGTGCATCATTTACAATATTAAGTCACCGTATTGTTATTGACACGGCTCGAGTAAACGGTCTTATCTGGGATACGGTGATTTCGTGTGAGGCAATCGGTAAGTATAAAGTATTACCTGAAGCCTATGAAACTGCTGCAAAATTTTTGCAATTGGATCCTAGCCAAATTTGCATGGTGGCTTGTCATAATTTTGATCTTGATGCCGCCAAGGCTGCTGGGTTCAATACTATATTTGTTAGGAGGCCTGAAGAATGGGGGGATGAGGGGCCACCTGACCCTGAACCCAATCCTATACATGATATTGTAGTTGATGCTTTTCATGAAGTGGCGCAAGCGTTTGGAGTATGATTCTAACTTAGAAGTGTACTATATACTTTCTGGTTTTTTGTAGCATTCTTATTAAATATATAATTATGTTTATATAGATTAAGAAATTTTATAAATGTTCTGCCGTCGGGAGACACAGAATTCTAGTATACTATGTCGATAAGTTTCTTCACCGGTAATATAGGAATTTTGCTATGCCTAGTTTTGATATCGTATCAAGGACAAATTTAGTTGAGGTCGATAATGCCATACAGGGGGCGATGCGTGAAATCAGTACTCGATATGACTTTAAAGGTAGCAACTGCTCTGTGGAGCGCGCAGAGGGAACCATTCATATTAGAGCAGACGATGAGTTCAAATTGAAACAAATGCAAGAGCTGTTAAAAGGGCATATGGGCAAACGGAAGGTTAACATAGCTGCTTTTGATTTTTGCAAGCCTGAGAATGCTAGTGGAAACAGCGTAAGACAATCAGTTATAGTTCAACAAGGTATTGATCGCGAATTAGCGCGGCAAATTATTAAGGCAGTAAAAGACAAAAAATTAAAGGTGCAGACTGCGATTCAAGGTGATGAGGTTCGGATATCTGGTAAAAAGCGTGACGATTTGCAAAACGCCATTGAATTGGTCAAAAATTTAAAGATCTCATATCCTCTGCAGTATGTAAATTTTAGAGACTGATTGCTACTGCATATTATTTCTTCGCAAAACCGCCACTTTCAATTAATTTTTTTATACGTTCTTTATTAAAATCTTTCTCAATTTTTTCGGTGATATTTTCTACTATCAAATTTAAGTTGTGGCTAGATTCGGTAGAGTTAATTTTTTTCCACCCCTCTAGGTAAGAATCTGTGTTTATCGCACCGCTTTTCATGGCAGCTTCATCAATGGCTGCCATAAATCTTGGAGATAACTCCTTTTGAACATTTGTCCGTCCTGCTCTGGCGGTGACTTGAGCGGGGATGTCTCGCCAATAAATAATACTTACTTTCACTTTTTTTTCTGATGTAGGTGCATTCATAAAATATATTACCTTTTTTTATTACGCTTGATCCGTGTAGACTCTTTTAATCATTTTTCATTTTGATAAGGATAGCGCAATGGCAATTGAACGAATTAAGAAGAGTACACGGATGAGTCAGGCGGTGGTTTGTGAAAATATTATCTATACTGCAGGTCAGATTGCCGACGATAGTAGTCAAGATGTGATCGGGCAGACGCGGCAGATTCTGGATAAAATCGATTCTCTACTTGCAGAGGGGGGGGCAGATAAATCTAAACTACTAAAAGCTACTATTTGGTTGTCAGATATATCTCTTTTTAACGATATGAACTCTGTTTGGGATTCTTGGGTCGATCAGGATAATCCGCCGGTTCGTGCATGCGTTGAAAGTAGACTCGCATTTCCCGAACTTCTAGTAGAAATTATGGTGGAGTGTTCAAAATAGGTATCTAAGTACTTTTTAGGGACTATTTTTGGCGTTGGACATACTGCACGGAATAAGTTTTCTGCTAGATATTGGTACTTTTTAAACTTGTACTGATGTATCAGGCATAAATGGTATATCTGTATCATCGGGTTGCGCGCCAGCCGAAGTGAGCATGGCGTGTATTTGGCCACGGTGGTGAGTCTGGTGATTAAACATATGAAGAACTAGTAGCCATGTTGGATTTTTAAATGATCGGTTGAGCGCTACAGAAGTCCAGGTTAAGTCAGATTGCAGCCAACTGTCCTCTATGTTATTTGCCCATTGAAACAATGACTTGTCAAATTTCTCTCTAGCACCGCATAATTCTTTCCAGTTTTTGTGCAATTCAGTTGTTTGGCTCATATTTGATATAGTCGGTGGTTTTGATTTTGTGAATCTGCTTATCCATAACATGTCTCCCCATAGAAGATGATTAAAAGTTCCATGAATAGAGCCAAAAAATGCACCGCGCTGTTGTTTTCGATCATGATTTGAAAGTTTGTTTGCCGCAGAGTACAGACTTTCGTTCTGCCAGCTATTGTAGGCAGTCATTGTGCGTACATACTCTGTTGAAATCATAAGATTTACCTTCTTGATAGACTATATTGAATGAGCCACTTTTGGCATAACTTCCTCAGCAAATAGTTGCATCGCATCAGTGAGCATCGTCTTAGGCATGCCAAGCCACTGCATGCCTAATACAAAGCTGTTCACTCCAAGATTTCTATTATACCCAATGATTTGTTCTGCGATTTCATCAGGCGATCCAAAAAGAAAACGATCACGTAGTAGTGAATCAAATTCCAGCGAAAGGTCATTATCTCCCTTCGGCATAGCTTTATCCTGTCCCCATTCATGATATGCCCGATACTTTGCTTCCAAATAAGGCCTAGCGAGTCTCATTGCTTCGTCTCGTGATCTCGCCACAAATATTTCACGCATAAGTGGTAGTTCTTTGGGAAATGGTTTGCCTAAAGAATCTAATTCTTTTTGATAAATTTCCAGTTGTCTTTCAATCGTTTCCATTCTCTGATGTGGATTAATAAACCATGTGTCACCCAAGCGTGCGGCCCGGCGTACGGCAGTATCGGCATTTGCGCCTAGCCAAACTGGTGGAGTAGGCTTCTGTACTGGTTTTACAGAAATTGTTACATCATTTAATTCAAAATGTGACCCTTTCATGCTTACATGGTCTTCAGTCCATAGTTTTTTTATGGCACTAAGGTTTTCTTCAAGGCGCGGGCCTCGATCAGCTTGTGTCGTTCCGAAAGCATTAAATTCAATTTCTCTGTATCCAAGTCCTGCTCCAAAAATAAGTTTCCCATCTGTTATCACATCGAGGGTTGCTAATTGTTCAGCGATATCGATCGGTTTGTGCAGTGATAACAATATTATACCTGGTATTATCCTACAGTTCGGGGCTTCAGCAGATATGCGGGAAAGGAAGGGTATTTGTTGAAGCATTTGTAGGGGGTGAGAGGCGTAATGCATTCCAGCACAAATACCAGTAAATCCCAACCTATCTGCAAAACGGGCAATTTCAGCCATTTCGTTGAAGCGAACTACCATATTATCTTCTTTAGGATATTGACCTCTAAGAAATAGAGAGTATTGCATGGGCTTACCTTGTAGTTATACGTGTTTTGGTGCTTGATTAATTTGCAATCATGGGATCAGAAATAGTCAGGTACTGCCGTTGATAAATTTTTTTGGATGCGTGTGTAAATATCTTCACTTTCTCTAACCATTGTGAATGTTTCACCAGTAACTGATTCGTATAGTGCAATATATTTTTTTGAAAACTCTATTAAAGTTTGATCTGGAATAACGGGTATAGGATCCTTATAGGGGTCACAATGTTCTCGAATCCAAAGTCGCAAAAACTCCTTGTCTAACCCTTCAGGCTCGTTGCCCTTTGTCAGTAGGTCTTCATAACTAGCGTTTTTCCAATATCTGCTCGAATCTGGAGTGTGTAGTTCATCGGCCACGGTTATAGTGTTATTTTCGTCGAGGCCGAATTCGTATTTCGTATCTACTAAGATTAGTCCGTGTTCCGACGCTATTTGTTTCCCTCGGGAAAATAATTGTAGACTAAGGTTTGTCAATTCATCCCACTGACTTTGGCTAAGTAATTGTTGTTCAACAATTTCCTTTCCCGTTATAGGAACATCTCGATCACCTTTAGTTGTCGGCGTAATGATTGTTTTTGGTAATTTTTGATTTTTTACCATGCCTTCATCAAAGCTATGTCCATATAAAAAACGTTCCCCTCTTTTATACATAGTCCATATTGATGTTTCGGTAGATCCAGTCAAATAATCTCTGACAATGACTTCTATCGGCATCATTTTTAAGGTTTTTACGATGACAGCATTGGGATCGGGATAGGAAATTACATGATTAGGACAAATATCCTTAGTAGCTTCGAACCAAAATTTAGCGGTTTGATTAAGAACCTGCCCTTTAAAAGGTACTGCAGCTAATACTTGATCAAATGCCGATTGCCTATCTGTCGCTATCATTATCTGTCGTCCGTCGGGAAGGGAGTAGGTGTCTCTAACCTTCCCTCGATAGAATCCTGGTAATTCAGGAAAGAATGCGTCCGTTAGACATTGAGCTGTATTGTTGCTTGGAATATTATCTTTCATGGGGTTTCCTTTAGACCATTCTTAAATAATTCAATGACATTGAAAAATGTTTATGTTCAATAGCAAAATTTTATATGTTGATATAAAAATTTAGCTATTTTTGAAAGTACAGATTTTTTTATTTGTTGAAAAATATTATAAATCCTTTGCAAATATCTGATATTTTTAAGGGAATTGTTCCTTCTTTTGTTGGGATAGTAAAGAAAGGTCTACTATGCTTTCTATAATACAAAGGTTAACAGTGTGCCTACAATAAAGAAACCGGAACGGGCTCCCGCCAATCCTAATTTTTCTTCAGGACCATGTGCTAAGCGACCTGGTTGGTCGAACGAAGTTTTGAAAAATGCTCTAGTTGGGCGGTCGCATCGAGCAAAGGAATCGCTTGAACGCATTCAAAAGGTGTTAGATCTATCTAAGAGAGTATTGGGGGTTCCCAGACAGTTTCGGGTAGCTATTGTTCCTGCTTCCGATACAGGGTCCATGGAATTAGCAATGTGGTCCCTTCTTGGAGCTAAAGGTGTAGATTTTTTTACTTGGGAAAATTTTGGAGAACAGTGGGTTATAGATGGACAATCTCAGCTTAAACCACTTGATTACAAAATTATTCGAGCGCCTTATGGCGAGCTTCCAGATATGAATAGTGCTGATCCCAATAGAGATTGTGTATTCGTATGGAATGGCACTACATCGGGTGTTCGAGTACCTAATGCAGATTGGATTTCTAATGATCGAACTGGACTGACCATCTGTGATGCAACCTCAGCAGTGTTTTCCCATAGATTGCCATGGGAGAAATTAGACGTAGTAACCTATTCGTGGCAGAAGGCATTGGGGGGAGAGGCCGGTTTCGGCATGCTTTTGCTTGGGCCTAGAGCAATAGAGAGGCTGGAAAGCTTTACTCCATCTTGGCCAATCCCCAAGATATTCAGGATTGCTAAGAAAAATAAATTGATTGAAGGGATATTTCGGGGCGAGACTATTAATACTGTTTCCATGCTTGCAATTGAAGATGTTCTAGATGCCCTCAATTGGGTGGATCGTGTTGGGGGCGTGAGAGGAATGATTCAACGTGCTGAAGCTAATTACACCGTCGTAAATAGTTGGGTAGAACGCACTCCTTGGATAGATTTTCTGGCAAATAATCCTGAAATACGTTCTCGTTCCACCAACTGCCTTAAGATTACAGATCAATGGTTTATGGCTTTTAATGAAAAGATACAGTGGGAGATAGTTGACAATGTTGGTGAAATACTTGCTGATGAAGGCGTTGCCTTTGATATTGTAACCCATAGGGCTGCTTCACCTGGTTTGAGGATATGGGGAGGTGGTACTATCGAATCAAGTGACTTAGAAATGCTCTTCCCATGGATTGAATGGGCTTGGAATCAGGTCGGTAGAAGGCATGTTAAGTGAATCATTATTTATATCTCCATTTGTATAAAGTATGTCGTACGTTCGTTGATTGAGAAGTCTATTGTGTAAGTCAATTAAAGTTGCTGAATGGAAGATAATTATTTGGAGTGCTCTCGTGCAAATGATCCACTTCATAACATGTTCCTTGCGGGAGTATCGAAATGTCTAGAGTTCTAATTTCTGACAAAATTAATCCGATAGCTGCTGTTATTTTTAAAGATAGGGGTGTCGAGGTTGACGTTCTGACGGATCTAAAACCTGAAGAGTTGAAGAGCGTTATAAACGACTATGATGGCCTGATAGTACGTTCATCAACAAAGGTTTCAAGAGAGATGATCGCTGCGGCAGAAAATCTTAAGGTAATTGGCCGAGCTGGTATTGGAGTAGATAATATCGAAGTTGAAGAGGCTACAGCTAACGGAATTGTTGTAATGAATACACCCTATGGCAATTCTATTACTACAGCTGAGCACGCAATTGCATTAATGACATCTTTGGTTCGTCAGATCCCATTGGCAGATCGTTCAACTCGTTCTGGTAAATGGGAGAAAAATCGTTTTATGGGCATGGAACTTTGCGACAAAGTATTGGGGATTGTTGGGTGTGGAAACATTGGTGCTATTGTCGCCACCTTAGCAATAGGTTTGAAAATGAGGGTAGTTACTTATGATCCCTATTTATCTCCAGAGAGAGCTTATGGTCTCGGGGTAACGCGGGTAAGTTTTGATGAATTATTGATGACCTCTGACGTTATCACACTACATGTTCCGCTTACAGACGAAACACATGGCATAATCAATGCGACTTCGTTAGCAAAGACCAAAGCGGGGGTATTTGTAGTGAATTGTGCACGTGGTGGCCTTGTCAACGAACGTGATTTAGAAAATTCAATACGAAATAACCACGTAGCTGGCGCAGCCTTAGACGTTTTTGAAACAGAGCCGGCTAGAGACAATCCACTTTTTCAATTAGATCAAGTTATTGCTACGCCACACTTAGGAGCATCTACGGACGAAGCCCAGGAAAATGTAGCACGTCAGATTGCTACGCAGGTATCAGATTTTCTCAGTACAGGAGGAATTACAAATGCTGTAAACACCCCTTCAGTAGCTGCTGATGAGGTTCAAAAACTATTACCGTACATGAGGTTAGTGAAGCAGCTTGGTTCGTTTGCAGGCCAGCTTACAGAAACTGGATTGGTGGGAGCCACTATAGAGTATGAGGGGGCTGTAGCAAAACTAAACTGTAAACCACTGACAGCCATACTATTGCAAGGTTTATTAAGTCCTATACTTTCTTCAATAAATATAATAAATGCTCCAATTATCGCTAGAGACCGGGGCATTGATGTGCGAGAGGTCAAGAGAGATCAGGCGGAGGACTATCAAACTTTTGTCCGCCTTACTATTACGACAGAACGCCAAACGCGCACAATTGCCGGCACTTTGTTCGCAGGAGACAAAGCGAGAGTAGTTGAAATCAAAGGTATAAAAATTGAAGCAGAATTAAGCGCGCATATGGTTTATTTTACAAATGAAGACAAACCAGGCTTAATTGGCGAGATTGGCCACGTTCTTGGTAGCTCTGGCGTCAATATTGCTACTTTCCATTTAGGTAGATCTAAAATAGGAGGTGATGCTATTGGTTTAGTGTCAGTCGATTCAGAGGTTGATGACGAGGTGCTAGAACGTCTAGGAAATTTACCGAGTGTTGTGCAAGTAAAGGCCCTTACGTTTTAACAAAAAAATCTGCTTGATTTTTTACGGGTTCAATTTTTTCACTTCGGGTAAAACTTCATTTATTAAACGCTCTGTTTGGATAAAGATATCAGCATCATTTGAACCTATAGGGTTAAGGATAAATTTTGAGGCTCCAGCTTCAATAAAGCGTACTATCCGCGATATTATTTCATCAGCCCCCCCAATGGCCAGGCGGTTGCTAGGGTTCTTTTTTAATTGGTTGCTAAAAAAATTAGCAGTCTCTTGTACCGCTCTTCCTTGCCAATTTCCGAATCGGTAAGAAAAGGCAGCGCCATAATGATCGTTAGGAATAGTTCGGTTTTCTTTTTGGAGTGCTTCCTTGATTGCTTCTATTACGGGTTTAATTTCCTCGGGTGTTTCAAGGCCCGCCTGCCACCCTGTTCCGTAACGAGCGGTTCTAGTAATCGCGTGTATGCTCGAACCGCCAATCCACATTGGTAAATTTTTTTGGATGGGTTTGGGTAATATCATTGCGCCATTATACTCGAAATGCTTTCCAACAAAATTAACGGATTTTTCTGACCATAATCTAGAAATTATCTCTAAAGCCTCATTGGTGCGTTGGCCGCGCCCAGCTGTGTTCGTGCCTGTTGCCAACCAATCTGCAGCGCGGACATTGCCAATACCAAATCCAGGAAGCAGCCTACCATTGCTTAACATATCAATTGTAGCGCATTGTTTTGCAAGTAGAAGTGGGTCTCTTAGACCAACAGATACAACGTTCATTCCAAATTTTAATCTAGAGGTTGCGCCGGCAATAGCTGCCATCGTACTTATACACTCTAGGTATGGTCGATCTGACACCAAGCGGTCTGTCTGCCATACAGAATCTACGCCTCCGTTTTCACACATTTCCACCCAACGCCAATAGCTGTCTCCTGAGGAGAAAGGAAGTTCCATTAAACCCAAACCGATAGCGAATGTCACGCTGGAGATCCTTTTAGTATAACTAGAATAACAGATTTTAATGTTTCTGGTAGTCAATGAGTTCCTTAGTATAACATGCTGCAGTACATTTGAGTAATAAGTGTTAATAAATAATCATAGTTTTTAATAAAATAAATAGGGTGACCTTGTTGTCCTTTCTGTATTATGCTGAGCGTATTAATGCATCAGGTCTTCCTGCTACGCGCTAGATTGAGTTGACGTCTATCTTTGAAACTTACGCTGGCTATTATGGTCTTGGATTTTAATCCCTCTAATATTTTATGAAGGGATAGGAGATAATTTATGAGTATACAACCAGCCCACAACCTTTCACTTGAAGAAATGGATCGGCAAAGTTTTTTGCATCCTTACACCCCGTTAAAAGATCATTTAGAGACCGGACCCATAGTTGTATCTTCAGCAAATGGTGTAAAAATCACGGACACAAAAGGCAAGGAATACATAGATTCAATGGCCGGGTTGTGGTGCGTGAATATTGGCTGGGGCCGGGAAGAGGTAGTAGATGCTATTGCTAAACAAGCAAGCCAGCTTGCCTACTACCATTCATTTGCTTCTATGGCGAATGAAGCTTCTATTCGCCTTGCTGATAGAATTTTAAGATTGGTTCCAGAAAATATGAGTAAAGTATTTTTTGGTAATTCGGGCTCAGATGCAAATGATACCAATGTCAAATTAGTTTGGTACTTTAATAATCTTAAGGGTTGCCCAAAAAAGAAAAAAATCATTGGTCGACAGCGTGGCTATCATGGAATTACGGTAGCAGCCGCAAGTCTTACAGGAATCCCTATGGTACATAAAGCTTTCGATGTACCTCTTCCACAAATGCTTCATACCGAAATGCCTCATTATTATTCAAATTCTGAACCAGGAATGACTGAACGCGAATTCTCAAAATGGTGTGCCAACAAGTTAGAAGAAATGATTATTAAAGAGGGGCCAGATACGGTTGCCGCATTTATTGCAGAGCCAGTAATGGGTGCGGGTGGCGTAGTTCCCCCGCCAGAAGGCTATTTTGAGGAAATACAATCCGTATTAAAGAAATATGATGTTTTGATGATTGCTGACGAAGTCATTACTGGCTTTGGTCGAACTGGCAATTGGTTTGCCAGCGAAACGTACAATATCAAACCTGATATTATGACACTAGCTAAAGGCTTAACCAGTGGCTATGTGCCTATGTCAGCATCCGTTATTTCAGAAGAAATATGGCAGGTGTTAATGAATGGAACCCCAGAAGTGGGGGCGTTCGCCCATGGTTATACCTACAGTGCGCACCCTGTTGCAGCTGCGGCGGCAATGGCGAATATCGATATCATGGAAAGAGAAAACTTACCAGCTAATGCTGCTCGTATGGGTGAATATTTTCAAAACAAACTTCGTCAAGAGCTAGCTGGACATCCTCTTGTAGGAGATGTACGTGGAGTTGCATTGCTTGGTGGAGTTGAGCTAGTTGCAGATAAGGAAAGTAATACACCTCTGGACATTAATTTAAAGGCTGCGCCAACGCTGGCTAAATATTGTGTTGAGGAAGGTTTAATTAGTCGGGCATTAATGCAAATGAATGCTCTATCATTTTCCCCCCCATTAGTTATTGATGAGGGTGAAGTAGATGAAGTTATCTCACGCTTTAAAAGTGCACTTAATAGGGTAACGGACGAGTTGATCAAAGCGGGGTCATGGAAGCCAAAATGAAACCATGATCTAAAAATTTTAGTTTAATAAAGAATATACATATCCCTCGAGAAGAAAAATTGGGTACGAGGATCTATATTTCTATATGAATTTGTGCGGGAGTATTGCGTGAAATTTGGACTTTTATTTGCCTATCAAAACCCACCAGACTCTGGCATTCCCTGGTATGAGCCCTATGAAGATATGTTGGGTTCTTTACCCCGTGCGGAAAATTTAGGTTATTCTTCAGCATTTCAGGCTTCTCATCATGCCCAGAAAGATGGTTTTTGTTCGTCGCCGTTGATTGCAATGGCAGGTGCAGCTGCAGTAACTGACCAAATACGAATTGGTACAGCCGTCTTGCTTGTTCCACTATATGCACCTTTGAAGCTGGCTGAAGATGTCGCTGTGCTGGATAATTTATCACGAGGGCGCTTTATTCTTGGTGTTGCCCCAGGGTATGTGACTAAAGAGTTTATAGCACATAATATACCTCGTCCTGAAAGAGTGGGTCGATTCGAGGAAGCTTTGGATCTTATGACTCTAGCTTGGCGCGGAGAACCGGTCTCTTTTAGGGGGGAATACTATGCGACTGATGATGCACGTGTAACACCGCCAACATTACAAAAACCTCACCCACCAATTTGGTACGGTGTTTCGGCTGCTAATTCCCTTCGCAGGGCGGTAGACCGTAGAGCCGTTCTAATGATGTCCCCGAGACATGGGATATCTGAATTAAAAGAGCATTATAGTGTCTATGACAAAGCAGCTAAAGAAGCGGGTTGGCAACCACCTGACCGCCCTATAATCCGACAGGTATTTATTGCTTCTACTAAAGAGCGTGCTGAGACTCTAGCATCGCCAGCAGTTAATTATTTATATAGGGAGTTGTATGGAGCTGCATCGGCTGCCGGAGATCGGGTGCTGAGAAGTGACGATGGTCAAATAATTAATGAGAGCCAATCTGTCGAATTTGAAGGGTTTAAAAGGCGATACATAATTGGTGACCCAGAGTATGCTATAAAGGAAATAAAAAAATACGATGCCGCGCTACATCCAACGGAGATGATTTGTTGGATGCATATGCCAGGAATTAGAGGGGATGATGTGGATACATCGATGGAATTATTTGCTTAAGAAGTTATCCCAGAATTCAGCTGATATAAATTTTTGCGACGAGAAAACTATAATTATACTAGTTTCTGTTATTTTGTTTTCTAATAATAGAGATTTATTATCGTTACAGTATACCCCTAAGTGGTAGGTATTTTACTCCTATTTTATTACTATTTCTAAATATGTAGAATTGCCCATGCCGAAAAAGTTTCGAGTAATTGTCGTAGGAGGATCCTTAGGCGGTTTGCTGGCAGCTAATATGTTATGGCGGGCTGGTTTTGATGTCACCGTACATGAACGTATCGGAAAAGCACTTGGAGGGCGCGGGGCAGGAATTACTGCGCATCCTGAGATGTTTGACGCATTTCTTCGTGCGGGTGTGGACGTTAATGATGCTATTGTAACTACGGTCAAGGAGAGAGTCTTATTGGATCTGAAGGGGCGTATAATTGCGAGACACTTGCTTCCTCAGGTAGTGTGTTCATGGAGCAGTCTTTATGCTCTTTTGCTGGCTGCTTTTCCCAAGGAACGTTATTTTTCTGCGATGCCTGTTACCCGAGTTGATCAGGAAAATGATATAGTTCGAGCAGTATTTGAAAATGGAACTGAGTTGAATGCAGATTTATTGGTTGGAGCCGATGGAGTTAATTCGACTGTCAGGAAACAGATGTTTCCATCTTTACAGGCGCGTTATGCCGGTTATATAGCATGGCGTGGTATGGTAGAAGAAAGAAGCGTAACACCTGAAGCTCATGATGTTCTGTTTTCAGGGTTTGCATTTTGTTTACCTCCGGGTGAGCATATGGTTGGTTATCCTATTGCAGGTGCAACCGGTGATACTTCCCAAGGGAATAGGAGATATAACTTGGTTTGGTATAGATCTATTGAGGAAAAGACTGAGCTAAAAGATCTAATGACTGATAAGCGTGGCGTTTATCACCCAATGGGCATTCCTCCAAAGTTAATTCGGTCAGATGTAGTCAGGAACCTCCATGCTGCTGCTGAAGCTCATTTAGCGCCTCAGTTCTGTGAGGTTGTCAAGTTAGTAGCGGTACCGTTTTTTCAAACTGTAATGGATTTAGAAGTTCCTAATATGGCGCTTAACCGTATAGTTTTATTAGGTGATGCTCCATTTCTAGTGCGACCTCATTTGGGTATGGGTATAACAAAGGCGGCTGGTGACGCGGTATTGTTAACTGATCTATTATTGGCTTTTCAAGAGAATCCCGAGCATGCGTTAAAGATTTACAGCGCAGAGAGATGTCGTTACGGGCAATACCTTGCTGAGCACGCTCGCAGATTAGGGTCTCAAATGAGGCAAGTATACAATACGGAAGAAGAGAGAACAGAAACAGATTACTATCGAAGACCGGACGTGTGTCTTAAGAAAATCGCTGTTCCGCCAGATCCGCCATAAACCTTATAGAAATAATTGTATAAATTGCAGACTTTGCAAGCCGTAACAATTTCGTATTATTATCTCTAGAGGAGTATCAACAAAATATGAAAAACACTTCTGTACCTTTAATTAATATTGAGCCGTTTTTGAAGGGTGATGAAAAAGCTCGTGGTACAGTAGCTAAATCGGTAGATCATGCCTGTAGAGAAATCGGATTTTTGATTGTAGAGGGGCATGGTATAAGCCCAAAGTTAGTTGAAGATATGTATAGGATGAGCCATGACTATTTTTCTCTTCCGTATTGGGAAAAGATTTCTCGAAATATGCCACCTGACCGCTATCGAGGCTATACAGCTTTCGAAACTGAAACACTTGCTCTAAGTTTAGACGAAAAATCGCCCCCTGATTTAAAGGAGTCCTTTTCTTGTGGCCCCTTTAATAATGATTACGATGAATATCACTTTGGTGAGAAGGGCCAACGTTTTTTTGCGCCTAATATATGGCCTGAACGACCGAAGGAAATGAGAAATCTGTGGGAACAGTATTATTCAGCAATGGAAATACTCGCTGCCAATATAATGCAAATCTTTGCTGTCGCTCTTAATCTTCCTGAGACATGGTTTGACGACAAAATTGACAGGCAAATAGCTAATTTTAGTGCGATTTTCTATCCTCCACAGGAATCGAAGCCATTTCCTCAGCAGTTAAGGGGTGGAGCGCACACCGATTATGGCAGTCTTACTATTGTACATACCGATACGGATATTGGTGGTTTAGAAGTAAAGAATCAAGATGGTCAATGGATTTCTGTGCCGTGGCAGCCACACACTTTTGTCGTCAATATAGGTGACTTGATGGCGGAGTGGACGAATGATATGTGGGTGTCAACGATGCATCGAGTGACCAACCCTCCGAAGGGCCAGGGGGGCAAAAGCAAGACTTCGCTCTGTTTTTTTCACCAGCCAAACTACGATGCAGTCGTAGAATGTATACCAACCTGCGTAAATACTGAACGGCCTGCAAGATATACTCGTACCACTTCGGGGGAGCACGTTACCTCAAAAGTGATGAAACACAGACAACAGATGGGGGGGTAAAATGTCATTTCCCGAATATGAAAATTACGATGCTATTGGTCTCGCTGAATTGGTTAAGCAAAAGGAAATTAGTCCAATTGAAATCATGGATGAGGCAATTAAGCGTAGTGAGCATTTGAACCCTAAACTAAATTTTTTTACAGTTAAAAATTTTGATGAGGGTCGACGTATGGCTAAGGATCCGAATCTGCCAGACGGGCCGTTTAGAGGAGTGCCTTGGTTAGTAAAGGAGTTAGCTACAGCTTGGGCTGGACAGCCGATGACAAACTCTTGTCCCTATATGAAAGATGTCATTGCACCATTCGATTCTCACACAGTGACTTTAACTAAAAACGCTGGATTTACTTTGCTTGGTAATAGTCACTCTCCAGAGCTAGGTTGGGCCTTGTCATGTGAATCCCGGCTTTTTGGGGTTACGAAAAATCCTTGGAATCTAGATCGCACCCCAGGCGGTTCGTCGGGTGGGTCAGCAGCAGCTGTAGCTGCCCGCGTGTTACCGATAGCGGAGGCCAGTGATGGTGGTGGTTCTATTCGGGTTCCTGCATCCCACTGTGGTTTGGTGGGATTAAAACCTTCGCGCGGTCGGGTTTCATTAGCGCCAGCCATCGTCGATTTCTGGTATGGAGGTGCATTGTTTTTTTGTATTTCACGCAGCGTAAGAGACACGGCAGCTTATTTGGATGTCGTAGGGGGCTCTCTTCCTGGGGAGCCATACTATAGTTCAACACCAAAAGAACCATATGTTTCCGACGTTACAAAAGATGTTGGGAAATTAAAAATCGCCGTAGTTTGTGAATCCCCGGAGGGTTGCACAGAGCTAGAGGAAGACGTTTCGCAATCAATTAAAGACACAAGTTTATTGCTTGATCAGTTAGGCCATTTTGTTGAAATGCGACCTCTACCCTTTGATTTCTGGAAATTATATAACATCTATATGCGAATTATTGCTGTCCAGACTGCAGCTTTTATCGATGCGATGGAGCCGCTGGTTGGGTTTTCACCTAAAGAGGGTGACATATCAAATTTGTATGTAACAGCTATTGAAAAAGGTAGGTTAATTTCTGGTGTTGAGCATTCTAATGATGTGGAATCTATGCGTATGATTTGTAGGGACATAGCGGGCTTAATGGCGGACTTCGATGCATGGTTGTTCCCAACTATTCCAGTAACAGCACGTGAGCACGGTTGGTACGATATGTCCTTTGATGTAGATAAATACAATAACACACGGATGGGTCCAGATTGTGCTTTTTCTGTACCAATTAATATGTTGGGGCTGCCTGCTATTTCTCTGCCACTTCATGTAAGTGGAAGTGGCATGCCAATAGGCATGCAATTTGTTGCTCGTGATCAGGATGAGGCCTTGTTAATACGTCTTGCTGGCCAGTTAGAGCAGGCTTTGCCATGGCGGGATAGAAAACCGATTATTGATTAGAATTTTTAAATTAGTTTTATTACTGTTTGCACGTTTTCATAAAACGCTGGCGAATTATAATAATACACTATCGCTATTCAGGGAGAGTATAAACGCTAAGGTATGCAGGCGGAGCTTACTAAATCTAGATAAATGCATTTGGAGGATAGATAAATTTGTTAATACCTCTCTACCAAATTGATGCTTTCACGGATGAGGTTTTTAAGGGTAACCCTGCAGCAGTATGTCCGTTAGAAAAGTGGTTGTCTGATATTCAGCTACAAGCTATCGCAAATGAAAATAATTTGTCAGAGACGGCTTTTTTTGTTCGTGATGGAGCAAGTTACCATTTACGGTGGTTTACTCCATCATCGGAGGTAAAGTTATGTGGCCATGCCACCCTTGCTGCGGCGTACGTTATATTTACTTATTTTGACAATTTTTCAAAAATACTGTGTTTTAATACTCTAAGTGGTAATCTTTATGTGAGGCGAAATAATACAGACTCATTGATAATGGATTTTCCTATACAGCTTAGTAGGGAAATTGATATGAGTAGTTTAGTAACAGAGAGTCTGGGAGCTACACCCAGTTATCTGTTCGATGGGCCAGATTTAATGGCAGTATTTGATAATGAAACCCAAATTAAAGAAATTAAGCCCAATCTTAAAGTCCTCAGTCAATTTCCTAATAGAGGGGTTATAATTACAGCCCCGGGCGAGGATGTGGATATAGTTTCAAGATTTTTTGCACCAAAGTTAAATGTACCAGAAGATCCTGTAACTGGGTCGGCTCATTGTATGATGGTTCCTTATTGGGCGCGTCGCCTTGGCAAGGCAACTCTTAGAGCACGGCAAATATCATTTCGTGGTGGAGAATTATGTTGTACTTTAAAGGGAGAACGAGTTCTTATGTCAGGTAGGGCAGTGCAGTTTATGAGTGGCCATATTAAGCTTTAATCAACAATTTCCTTTTATACTTTTAATGCATCTTTGGTGATTTCATATGCAGCATTCGGTCAGATGAAACTACACTTACATCGGTAATTTCACCGCTTCTCATTAATGTTAATGGCACCTGAACTCCAGCGCTACCAAGGGCCCAAGTTTTGCGCAACATACTTGCCAAACTAGTAACAGATTCACCTGCAACCGCCAAAATAATATCTCCAGTTTGCACATCAGCGCATTCAGCTGGCCCGTCTTCAGCCAAACCTGCAACTACAAGTTGACCATCTGTCTCAGCTGTGTAAGCGCCAAGCCAAGGGTTTTGAGGAGCCTGACTTCTACCATAATTTAGGAGGTCATCCAATATGGGTTTTAGCAGTTCGATGGGAACAACCATATTCCCAGTACTCTCAGGGGCATATTTGTCAACTTCCTGTATAAACAAAGAACCAATCCCCAGTAGCTCTCCATTTCGGTTTAACAATGCTGCTCCTCCCCAATTAGGATGCGGTGGCATAGTAAATATCGCTTCGTCAATTAGATATTCCCAATATCCGGCAAACTCCCTTTTTGCTGCAATCCAAGCGCTGAGCGCATGTTGTCTGCCACCATGCCCAACCATAATGACAGGATCTCCCATTTCAGTATTATTTGAATTTCCAATAGAGATAGGTGGGGCAGAGACAGCTTTTAATGCTTGAACTAAACCAAAACCTGAATTGTGATCATATGCTAGGACATGTCCTGGAATAGCAATTCCTTCATTGGATAGTAGCCAAACGGTTTCTGCTTCTGCTATCAAATATCCAATTGTAAGAACAATACCCTCGGAGTTTATAAGAACACCATTTCCAAACCTCTCTGTGCCAAGCACTTGGGCGGTAAAAGCGTCGGGAGGTACCTCTGATCTAACGGCAAAGACTGACGAAAATGTTTCATCTAAATCGAAAGAAAACTCCTGGTCATTAGGCTGGTTGTCGGGTGAAATTTCCCAATCATGCTGATTATCTGTCATTCTTCGCCACAAACTTAATTACGATTGTAAGGAACCATATGCCAACTCTTTAAGTGGTTCTGCAGCGAGGGATGCAATAACTCGCTCATGATTGACATCGTTATAAAGGGTCGTTCTTTGCTTGGAAACTCTTCCAATGTTTGAGATAACTTCTTCCATAATCTTGGGAGGCATTTCCTGTCCCCACGTTGCACCAGCAGAACGGGTAATAGTTTCATTCATTAATGTCCCGCCTAAATCATTCGCTCCTGCTTGTAAGGCAGCTTTAACACCATCCGGACCCATCTTGACCCAAGATGTCTGGATATTTGGGATGTGAGGATGGAGAACCAATCGGGAGACAGCGTGCATTAAGATGGCTTCCCTGTAGGTAGGGCCTTTTCTGGAACGGCCTTTCAAATAAATCGGTGATTCCATATGCACGAATGGAAGTGGAACGAATTCAGTAAACCCATGAGTCCTTATTTGGAGTTCCCGCAAATGCTGCAAATGTGTTGCCCAATGGTAAGGAGACTCTGTGTGACCAAACATAATAGTACTCGTCGTTGAAAACCCTATGTTATGGGCTGTTTCCATTACTTTAAGCCATTCACTAGTATTTATTTTATCTGGACAGATAATTGATCGGATTTCGTCGTCGAGTATTTCTGCTGCTGTACCAGGCAAGCTCCCCAGACAAGCATTTTTTAATTCCTTTAAAAATGCCTGCACGCTTATTCCAAGAGTTTCCGCCCCTTGAAATACTTCCAAGGGCGAGAAAGCGTGAATATGAATGTCCGGAGATGCTTTTTTTACTGTGTGACAAATATCCAGATAGGTTTGTCCTGTATAATTTGGATGTAT
>CAYRUX010000092.1:0-17009 GCA_964427515.1 uncultured Rhizobiaceae bacterium | reverse complement strand
GGGAGTTTACGACTAGCTCCATTATCACAGATCTTGCAGAAGATCTACTCGGGCCAGATATAATGTTTCACCACTCTAAACTTAACTTTAAATGGTTTGGAGGTGGCGAGGAAGTAAAGTGGCATCAAGATATACAATTTTGGCCACATACTAATTTCAGCGTTCTCACTATTGGGGTATATCTTGATCACGTTGACGACGATACCGCGCCCATGGGAGTTATTCCTGACAGCCATCGCGGACCAATTTACAATCAATATAATGAGCAAAACGAATGGGTGGGATGTCTAAATAACGATGACGTTCATAAGGCTAAACCGCAAAATGCTGTATATCTAAAAGGCCCAGCAGGTTCCGTTACAGTTCATCATTGCCGTATGATCCATGGCTCTAAAAGCAATAATCATCCAAAAGTGTCACGCCCTCTATTATTGAATGCATTTTCTTCCGCTGACGCTCTCCCAATAACACCTAATCCGACGCCGTCACGCTTTAACGGCAAAGTTATTAGAGGGCAGCCTGCTAAATATGCGGAATTTGACTCACACCCAGTAAGGTTGCCACCTGACTGGTCTGAAGGATACAGTTCTATCTTTGCGCTTCAACAAGAGGAAGTTCGCGAAGAGATTCGCAAGTAAGTTTGAATAATTATATCTGATATCTTTTTAGCTAAACATTATTATTAACGGATGGTAGAATGTCAGTAGAGCAAGCGGTTCAGTCTAAAATCGAAAAACATGTATTAAGCTTGACCCTAAACAGACCCGAGGTGCTAAACGCCCTAAATCAAACCTTGTGTGATCAATTATTTGAGCAATTAGCATTTGCAGAAAAAGATAGCTCCATAAGATGTATTGTTATTCGCGGTGCAGGAAAACATTTTATGGCTGGAGGGGATCTTAAATTATTTCATTCGGAATTAAATAGAAATTCAGACGAAAGAAGAATATTCTTTGAAAAGTTTGTATATAATGTACATCCCCTCGTACAGGTAATTAAAAGAATTCCTAAGCCAGTACTTGCAAGTGTTCATGGAGCAGTTGGTGGCTTCGGCGTTAGCCTGATGCTATTATGTGATTTAGTAATTGCTGCTGATACTAGCTACTTCACCATGGCTTATGGAAACATTGGCACAAGCCCTGATGGCTCATCCACATACTATCTTCCTCGGTCTGTCGGACTAAAAAAAGCAATGGAACTCTCCCTACTATGTGACCGATTTGACGCGACTACAGCGAAAACACTAGGTATGATCAACTGGGTTGTCCCTGAGACTAAACTTCACACGGAAACAGAAAATTTGTCACAAAAACTTTCGAGTGGGCCCACTCAGGCGTATGCAAATACCAAGCGCCTCCTAAATGAATCACTGCATTCAACGCTCGATCAACAACTTCAGGCTGAAGCAGAAAGTTTCTCAGATTGCGCGGCCAGTAATGACTTTGTCGAAGGTATTACAGCATTTATAGAAAAGCGACAGCCTGATTTTAAAGGGAATTAATACCAAACTTTATTAGTGTTTTTAGTTTTCAAATTAACTGAACTAGAGGTAGGCCGCTCCACGCATTCCGCTATCAGGGCCATGTATAGCCTTCCTAAGATCTGTTGTTATTAATTTAGTTACCGTATATGAAGTCCAAACCTTTGGGACACGATCATAAATAAAATCTATTTGTGACAAACCACCGCCGAGTACAATAATATCAGGATCCAATAGGTTAATAACACTTGCCAGTGCCTTTGCTAGGCGTTTTGAATATCGATCTATTGCTTCTATGGCATTAATATCTCCCGCCTCTGCAGCACAACCTATAGCTTCTGCATCCAGTTCCTTACGTGTGATAGACTTGTAGTCATGAGTTAGTGCCAAGCCATTTAAATAGGTTTCAATACACCCATATCGTCCACATCCACAATATTTTTCGTCGCCGTCATGTAATTCACGCCACGGTAACGGGTTATGACCCCATTCCCCTAACATACCATTTTTCCCCAAAATTAATTTTCCGTTAGAAGCCAAAGCTCCACCTACTCCTGTACCTAAAATAATTCCAAATACAAGAGAACGGTCAACGGCAGCACCGTCTATAATTTCTGATAAAAGAAAACAGTTTGCATCATTTTCACATTCAATTGATCTACCGAAATATTTTTCTAAATCTAAAATCAGTGAGCTATTATTAATACAGGGTAAATTGACGGCATTAACCGGCTGACCCAAAGAATTGATGAAGCCTGGAATACATATACCTATAGATCCTATCATGCCACCTGCCATCTCAAGCTGTTCAATAATCTCTATTATACTTTTCAATAAGCTTTCATAAGATGGTGAAACTTTTCTACGCTTTCGCAAAATTTCCTTACCATTTTTGTCTATAATAATACCTGAAATTTTGCTTGCGCCTAAATCAATACCTATACGAGAACTTTCTAAATCTGATTTAATCATAAAATTCAAGTTTTCCTTCTACACAAGTTCCTTTAACCTTTATTTGGTCGTCAAACCAAACAAGGCTTGCAAATAGCCCTGGTTCAATTTTTCCAATACTGCTATCTACTTCAAGAAATTCAGACGGATAAGTTGAAGCCATTTTAATCGCCTCAACTAATGGAATGGATGTTTTCTTTACACAATACCTTACCGCATCAGCAAGATTAATTTTTGAACCGGCTAAACGCCCATCCGACAAACGGCAACTATCTTTATTAACGTATACCTTCCTATTTGCTACAACAAAAGAAGCTAGATTGTGCCCAACAGCTGCCATACCATCACTAATTAGCATAAGTTTGCCCTTGGGTTTTGCATGCCATGCTACTGAAATTGATGCCGGATCTAGATGTATTCCATCGGCGATAATACTACACCAGAGATTTTCATTTGCTAAAGCACCTCCAACGACACCGGGTTCTCTCCCAGTGAAAGGAGCCATAGCATTGAACAAATGAGTTACACCCGCCAAACCTTCTATGCACGCTGAGTTTAATTGCTTTACAGTCGCCTCAGTATGCCCGGCAGAAACTCGTACACCCTGTTTTACTAATGAACTTATATAACCAGACTCCACAACTTCTGGGGCTAGGGTCATAACTCTTGGAAATTTACATTTACAAAATCGGGTTAAATCAGTGCCATCCGACAGAGATATGAACCTTTCGTCATGCATTCCGCTTCGAACAGGATTGAGTATTGGACCTTCAAGATGGATCCCCATAATTCCTGATGCCTTGATAGAAATAGCTTTTTCTACGGCAGTAATACCTTCACTTATAATTTCAGGGAAGTCTGGAAGCAAAGTAGGTAAAATTCCGACTGTACCAAACCGACGATGCGCCTTTGCAATATGCAAAATAGTTTCAACGGTTGGCTGGGAATTAAACATCAACCCTCCCCCACCATTAACTTGAACATCTAAAAAACCAGGTGCCAAAAAGTTTCCATGCAAATTTTTTTTCACAGCATGATCAGGTATGTCATGTTCTTTTATCACGTCAACAATATGTTGACCTTCTATTAATAAAGCGTGCTCCCGAATAAAATCAGAACTTGTGTGAATCAAACAATTATGTAGGGCAAGCAATACACTCTCCCGTGTTACGCTGTTAACAAACACTCAACCAAAGCTCTTGATTTCTAGACAATCAATAAAGTTTGAACCTTTACCACCCTTACTTGAAAGCTCCCCTATAATTCGCAGCTGGATGTCTATCGCTTAACCTTGGCATGCCAAATAACTTTTCACGCAATGTCCCAACTTGATATTCTGATTGTGACAAACCACGTTTTCGAAGTTCAGGTATTACACCGTCTATAAATTCAGAGAATGTCCCAGGAGTTACAGCATATACTATATTTAAGCCATCAATTCCTGCATCAAACCACTTTTGAAATATACTAGCTATTTGTTCTGGCGTTCCTGCTAGAAAATTGCCGGATGAAGTAGATTTAGCTAAATCCCTAAGAGTCCACTTTTTATTTGGGTTGGAAGCTATCAAGCTCTCAATTGTCCCTTTCATCGCTTCAACCTTCACCTCTTTAAGAGGTATATCCAAATCTACAGACCCTAAATCCACCCCGGAACTGCCACTCATGTGTACAAGCCCCCCTATAATGCTAATATGCTGAAGATATTCCTCTTTTCTGGCTAGCGCTTCAGCTTCAGTACCACCTACTACAGGCGTGACTCCTTGAAAAATTAAAATATCATGTCTCTCTCTACCCTGCCTCACTGCTCTATCACGAATATCAATAATTGCTTTGCGGGTGGCATTAAGGCTTTTTAAAGAGGTAAGAATAAATGTTCCTTCAGCATGTCTTGCGGCAAACTCTCTGCCTCTATCAGATGAGCCCGCTTGAAAAAGCAATGGAGTTCTTTGAGGGGAAGGCTCAGACAAATGGGGTCCTGCAACCTGATAATATTTACCACTATGATTTATACGATGGACATTATCCCGATTAGCATATACTCCATTTTTTAGGTCTACACATACCGCATCGTCATCCCAACTGCCTTCCCATAATTTATAAGTTACATCAAGATACTCTTCAGCCCGCGTATATCTCTCTCCATGGGATGGCAAACCCCCAAAGCCCAAATTTTGACCCGCATTTGGTAAATACGAAGTAACTATATTCCAACCTATCCTACCTTGGGTAAGGTGGTCCAAAGTGGATATTTGCCTTGCGAAGGTAAAAGGATGTGCCTGTAATACTGAACTTGTAAACACGAAACCTAGGTTAGTTGTCACGTGGCCCATGGCAGAAATAAGTGGAAGAGGGTCATTAGCAGGAATTTGTATACCATTAGTTACGGCTGATCCTTCATCACCTCGATAAATGTCATAGACTCCAACAACATCTGCAAGAAACAGCATATCAAAACAGCCATGTTCAAGAATCTGAGCCAACTCAATCCAAGGGTCAAAACTATTAAATTCCCGTTGTCGGGTATCTTTCCTTCTCCAAAGGCCGTGCTGAATGTGGGATACACAATTCATAGAGAATGCATTTAATCGCAATCGTCTTTCCCGCATTAGCAAGTCTCCACAAATGGTATTTTTCTAGTTAAACCCTATTTGTTAATTCAAAGTTACACAATGCACTGAAAGGTCAATTTGGCCTTTGAGTGTCTGGTAAATTACACAATATCGTTCCGTAAGTTCTATTAGTTTCTTAATAGAACGAGGGTCTGAATCAGATTTGATATGAAATACTAGATCTATTTCGGTTAGGCCGACAAAAACCTTTGACTCTACCCCTAGAGTTCCTCTTGCATCCCAAATACCATCAGCGCGAACTTCTGCAGAAATCAACTTAATTTCCATAGCTATCGCAACACTTTTTAAGGTAACCCCAGCACAAGCTACTAAAGATTCAAGAAGCATATCGGCAGAACAAGCTTTAGAGCCATCGCCTCCCGTCGCTGGATGCAAACCTGCCGTAACAGGGCCACCCCAAGTTTCTAATTCACAGTGTATTTCATCGACACTTAATACAGCTCTTGCATCAACTTTAACAAGAGCGGTGGAAGGCTTTTCCTTGTACTTCTTTTTAAGAGGTGCCTGTTTAGCTCGCAATTCAGTTGGTTCCATTATCTATTCCTTTTGGTAATAAATATTGAAAATAATCATTTTTTTAAAAAATTGGCCTAGCCAAAATTGACGACACAATAATACAATCTCCATATTGAAATAAACCACAACTAAAATTAGAAAATAGGAAAGTGATATGGCAAGTGGCGCAGAACTACCAAGTGTAAAACAGATTCTCAGTATAGCATCCGAATTTGGACTTGATTTATCAGAGGCAGAAGCTTCGTCGTATCAAAATCTAATGAAGGGGCCTATGACTTCCTATCGACGGCTTGAAGAATTTAGCGAGTATAAACCAGAAGTTAAATACAAACGAGATTCAGGGTATAGACCTACAACAGAAGAAAATCCATATAATGCCTGGTACTGGCGATGTGAGATTAAAGGAACAGATTCAGGTATACTTGACGGCTATGACGTAGGGATAAAAGACTCAATTTTTGTTGCTGGCATTCCACTCATGAATGGGAGCCGGTTGCTGGAAGGTTTTATTCCAGAGTTTGATGCAACAGTTGTTACCCGAATATTAGATGCTGGTGGCACAATTGTCGGGAAAACTAATGCGGAGGATCATTCATTCTCAGGTGGAGGACATACCTGTGCACTTGGACCAACAAGAAACCCTCATAAAATAACGCATTCCCCTGGTGGTTCTTCAAGCGGAAGCGGGGCCGCTGTCGCAGCTGGTGACATCAAAATGGCTATTGGAGGCGACCAAGCAGGTTCTATCCGAATACCAGCATGTAGATGTGGCATTGTAGGACTAAAACCTACCTTTGGACTCGTTCCGTACACAGGCGCAGTAATGATAGAAATGACTGTAGATCATTTGGGTCCAATGTGCGACACGGTGGAAAACGCCGCCCGATTACTTTCAGCCATTGCTGGCCCTGATCCACTCGATCCGAGACAGAGGGGTATAATACCTTCAAACTATACTCAGGATTATTTACCAGCGATTAATACGGATATAAAAGGGCTAAAGATTGGAATTCTGAAAGAGGGGTTTGGGCAAGTGCAGTGGCCAGATTTGGGATTCCCGGGAAGTGATAAAGTAGTGGATGAAAAATGTTATTCTGCTTTACGTGCTCTAGAAGAAAAAGGGGCTGAAATTAAAGAAATTTCAGTACCCATACATTTAGACGGGCCCCACATATGGAACGGTGTAGGAATTGAGGGGTCATGTGAATTTATGATGAAGGGCTATAATTCCGGAACAAATTGGAGTGGTCATTACAATACACGCCTGCAAGAGTGGATAGGCAGAAGTCTTGATTCCCGACCGAACGACTTACCAGTACCCGGAAAATTAGTTCTTATTCTAGGCGAATATATGCACCGCAATTACCATGGCCGCTATTACGCTAAAGGACAGAATATAAGGCGGGTACTTACCCAGTCTTATAACGATGCCTTGGAGGACTGTGATGTATTGGCTATGCCCACAATTCCCTTTGCTACCCCCCCACTCGCTGAACCCGATTGTTCCATTGAAGACAACATGCGTTCAGTTCTTAATATGATCAATAATACATGCCAAGCGGATCTGACTGGACACCCCGCTATAAGTGTACCATGTGGCAAAAATGATGATGACCTTCCAATTGGCCTTATGCTTATTGGTCGCCATTTCGATGACTTTACTGTGCTGAAAGTAGCAGATTCTATAGAAAAATCTGGCGACTGGAAGAATAGATGAATATTACTTCGAATGTAAATCAACTGAAGAAAACTATAACGGTAATTTTACAACGGGTTGCACACGTTTTCGGGGTCATCGACTCTATCCTCCAAAGCCTGCATTCTACTATCATGTGTAAAGCTCATAGAGCCCCATTCATCAAGATAATCCATACAAAGAATAGTAGTTGGGGTTTCGGAATAATCGGCTACTTGTTTACAACCGGCGAGGACTGCCAAACATAATAAAATAGAAGTTGCAATCATTCTCATAAATCATACCTCGATACCCTCAACTCTAATATGTAGAAGTAGGTTGGAGACTAAGAAATTCTATTTAACAAACGAATACTTTCCTAAAATACATTGCGATTTCAAAGTTCTTTTTGGGGGACTCAATGATACCTTTTCTTGAAAGAGGAGTATTATTTACAACATAAAAAAAGAAACTTAAGAGATGGAAATTTTAAGCCTTTTAACTCATAAATTATTTTTATCCCTACAGCCCTTATATTACTTGATACTAAAAACAAAACATATTTAAACAACACTCTTTCTTTAAATTATTTAAATATATTTACCTCTAGCAATCGTTATACATTCCAAAACATGCAGAATATTAATACTATTTAAAACACTTATGTACTTTATGATTATAGAACATATTTCTGAACTTAATAATTTTTATTTTTTCAGCTTAATTGTCTGGATTTTATTATCTATTATTACATTTTTTGTATTATTAATATTAAGCCCCCCCACCTATGGTCGGCATATAAAAAGCACAGCAGCATCCATAAGCAACAGATGGGGATGGTTTCTTATGGAGCTACCAGCAATCGTACTTTTACCAATTTTTTATTTTTGGAATTCTCCCGAGATTAATGTAGTTACTTTATGCTTTATCTCACTTTATATGCTTCATTATTTTAATAGAATATTTATTTTCCCCTTTAGGATAAAAACAAGGGGAAAAAGAATACCCTTATTAATTGTTTTTTATGCTGTGGTATTCAATTTATGCAATACCTACTTTATTGGTTACTTTTTTGGAAATATGGGAAAATTGTACAATGACAGCTGGTTTTTCTCACCATACTTCATAATAGGTATTTTAATATTTAGCCTTGGAGCCTATCTAAATAATATATCTGATCATATCTTGATTAGGTTGAGAAATTCTAAGAATAAAGAATACAGAATTCCCCGCCGAGGACTTTTTAAATACGTATCATGTCCGAATTATACAGGCGAAATCATTGAATGGGTAGGTTTTGCAATTCTGACATTTAGTATCCCTACTGCGGCTTTCGCATTATGGACCATGGCTAATTTGGTTCCAAGAGCGATTGCTCATCACGATTGGTATAAGAATAAGTTTAAGGATTATCCCAAGTCAAGAAGGGCACTCATCCCTTTCATTCTTTAAACCAAATAGAATTAATTTATAGTAGCGACCGGAATATTCGGGGTGCACATAATACACCTAGTTGAGGAATCTTAGGATTAGGCTTTATCACACAGTGACTTATAGCGATATATTGCTACAAAGATAAAATACATCCTACCCGTTTTTTTCATAGGATTAACCATCAGGAAACCGCATCTTAGCATTACAGTTATTAAAGAGCATCTGATAAACGCCATCAAATCCCACTTGGTCTCTTTACTGATATGGGATGACTAAATATGCCTTTTTAATTCAATGAAGTGTTCGAGGTTCGGTTGACCAAGAACAAGCCGAAAAATAAAATAGCAATAGCCGCCCAAATCCAGGGGCTCGGCACTTCGCCAAAAAAAAGCGTGGCCCAACCAAGACCTATCAGTGTACCAAAATAGCCGTAGGTCGAGAAAAAAACAGGCCCAGCCAAACGAATAATTTCGAACATAAGAACAAAAAATATAGCGTTGATAATGATATTGCCGACCAACGCCCAATCACCATCGGTCATGGTGGTATCAAAGACCCACCAGTGCTCCATCACTGCCATGATTGGCAGCATTATTATGGAGGCGCATGCAAAAACGCCGCAGGTAAGTGGAATTGCATGCATCTTGGACGGACGGAGGATTGCTATACATACATTACTTATCGAATAACAGAGAGGAGCTCCAAAAGCCATCAATAGCCATAGCGCCATCCCTGGTTCTGGCAAGCTTTGGCTTGGCAGAAGAACCAATAAGATACCAGCTAAACCAAATAGAATTCCAACAATACGGAGCAAACGAACTTGGTCAATACGAAAGAGGACAGCAAAAACATAGGTCAATATGGGCGGGAGGGCCAGACCCAAAGCAATAGCGCCAGCTGGAACCTTAGGTGCAGCGAAAGAAAATAAGATTATCGGTACGGCTGTCGTCAAAGCACCCAGTAGAAAATAGAGGCGAAGATCTTTGTGTCGAACACTTGGCAGTTTTCGCGTGACGACAGCCGCGATGAGTGTCAGTATCGTGGCTCCAAGACATTGCCAAAAAACAAAGGCAAATACTGGAATGCCTTCGGTAATAGCAATCCGATTTAGTGAAAAGGTCATGGAGAATAACACAGCTGCAGATAGAAGCATTGCGAGATGTACGAAGTTTAATTTATTTCCCTTTATCATCCTACCTAGCTTCTGCCGTTCTACTAAAGACGTGGATAAGAATATCACCAGCGTAAAATAATACCACTTGCTCCTCCCAACCACTTTCTATAGATAATTGGGTCGCTCTCCCCAATACATATCGCCTACCTAACTATATCAGCACAATTTGTGCTTGAGTAGAGTGAACAAATTTGGTTTTTACAGATGGAAAGAATCACTGAATAACTAAAAAGACCCTAGTAATGGTATAGGCCTAATTTCTTATCTGTTGCCAGCACTCTATAATCATTGGCATACTCAAGGTAAGCAGCCCTAACAGGGAGTAAAAAGATGGATATTCATATAATTGCGAAACTCAAATCGTCCTATGAAGCATGGCACCAACTCTTTGCAGATGATGCCGATAGACGTTCTCAGGTATGTGATGAAAGTCGTACATTAGTTGCTAAGGCGAATGAGGCAACCGCTGTTATCACGGTTTTCGATGTAGACATGGAAGCAATGGGTGCGATGATGGCAGATCCAGAATTTCAGAAAATGATTGAACCCTATGTTGAGGACCATTTCACTTATTCGTTAACTCCATTGGAACCTCCCTCCTAACAACAGGATTCTGATACCCTTTCCGTGGGCTTTGCACTCGATAATGAACTAGGAAAAGAACAGTAAAAGTTAAGCATAGAAATGCTACAAGGTTTCCCATAGGAAAAGTGTAAGTAAATTTACTTAAGATGGGAACGGGTAAGGATTTAATTACTTAATAGAAATCAGAATATAGATAAAAACTTTGGCGACCCCTGATGTCTGTAAAAAGTAAATAATATCCACGTGTTATAATACTTTTCCGACAAAAATATTAATTTATAAGCCCATATATGGTATTACATGTCTGATTAAGAGTTACGCCTAAACCCGAGAAAAATGTTCCTCAATTCCTGACCGATTATGGCATAATTAGGCATGTCCGATTCGATCCCACTATGCCCTAGATGCGGTACCCAAATAAGAGAAGAACAAGCGCATATCCGCTGCCCACAATGTGGTGTTATCGAAGCCTGTTGCGAAGGGGCGCCAATTCATACTCCTGTTTCGGTGGATACAATTAGTGAATTTAAAGAGAGAAAATTCCAAATCTCTGCGCATTGCCATAAATGCAATTATATTCACACATATGATCTGGATGCGCTTATCGCAGAAGGATATGGAAATACCTCAATAGTCGATTTTAAACCTGACTGCTCCAAGTGCCATGACCCGGCTGAAAAGGTCATTCACCCACCCCGCTAAGCTCGTAAGTGATCCATGAAAAAATGCTGGCGCACCCTAAGGTACCTATGACGACACTTTTCCTTGGGTCGTCGTACGCACCGCGGATCATGATGCCACTCGATCCCCGATCCGAAGGTGAGGACACAAGCTTAACTCAGACCCCGACAATCTGCTGCATATTAAGCGTAATGAATAGCACATAGTTTATGTCCTGATGGATCTCGAACGTAAGCAAGGTACATCTTCCGCTCTCCCAAATTTCGCCAACCGGGTGGGTCTTCAATACTCACTCCCCCATTAGCGACAGCGGCATCATGGAAGGCTTTCGCCTGTTCCGGAGTCTCGCATGTGAACCCGAGGGTACCTCCGTTAGCAGCCGTAGCCGGATTTCCGTCTAGGGGTCTGGTGACAATAAGGGTTCCACCCGAGGTACGATAAAAAATTCGCTGTGCTTCTTCGTTAAAATCTCCCTCCGAAACACCAACTGTGGCCAAAACTGCGTCGTAAAATATTCTAGCCGCTGCAATGTCGTTCGAACCAATCATTATATGGGAAAACATCGAAATTTTTCTCCTTCTAAACTTATTCTGCGTGTCGGTGCTCCGACTGTTCTGATGAAAAGATATCTAACTATTTAAAAAATTCAATACAATCAAACTCTTACGGTTCAAATAATGACCTCTACGGTATGTGACAAGTTCAATTAAATCAATGACCTAATGTGACAAAAATACTGTATATATTTCTTGGATTAACATTCTGCCTCAATTGCATTACAAATTCATTTGTCACGAATGTTGCAGTAGTAGCAGCACAATATGAGGAATACACCAATTTTAACTTCCGTCATTTATTCAATTGACTAAGATTTTTAAAAAACATAAAAAGCTTAATTAATGCAAAGTCCATGGCTGAAACATGCTCTACTTTCTGATACCGGCCCTACTGCCACTCCACTAGATGGCGATCTTAAAGTCGATGTAGTGATTGTAGGTGGCGGATATACTGGACTTTGGACAGCTATTGAACTTAAGAATCGTGACCCTTCCCTAGATATAGCCATTATAGAAAAGGATGTTTGTGGCGCTGGAGCTAGTGCGGCCAACGCTGGTTTCGCTCTCCCAATGTGGCTTCAACTTTCATTCCTTGAAAAAATAAGTAATACACAAAAGGCAATTCACATTGGGCGTGCATCTATTGATGCTATTGATGATATAAAACAGATCAGTGTAGAAAATAACATTGATACACAAATTAGTCAGTCGAATACTATTTGGGGTGCCACCTGCGAAAAGCAGTCAGGTCACTGGGACAAGATGCTAGCTCTTATGGAAACCTTTCAGGTTCATAGCTATCAACTATTAGATCAACAGAAAATTCAAGAAATGACAGGTTCTGATGCCTTAATTGCAGGCGTGATCGACACAGCTAGTATTATGCTACATCCTGGAAATTTAGTACGCGGTTTACGACGAGTAGCCCTTAAAAAAGGCGTAAGAATTTATGAAAAAACATCTATGACCAAACTTGGCCGAACCTCCCCACCTAGTGTACAGACACCAGCTGGGATGATAACCGCCCGAAAGGTCGTTCTTGCCATTTATGGCTGGTCACTCTCAATACCTGAACTGAAACGTTCAGCTATGGTGATGTTCACGGATGCTGCAATGACTGTTCCTATTCCTGAGAAACTGAGCGAAATCGGGTTTTATAACGCACCTGGATTTACTGATTCCAGAACTTTCATAGAATCGATCCGACCGACGGCAGACGGACGAGTAATGTTGACTAAATCTGGCGGCTGGCTACCCTTTGGCGATAGACTTGATGCCTGTCCAAAACACGCCTCTCGATCAGAAGATCAACTTCGTACTATTTTATCAGCCTATCATCCCGCTCTTAAGGACGCCGAGATTGACGGGACATGGTGTGGCCCGATAGACCGAACAGCAGATGGCTTGCCCACATTTGGCAAGCTTCCCACTTGCCCCCATATTATATTTGGGTATGGCTATTCAGGAGCTGGGATAGTGCCATCACGTGTCGGCAGCCATATTCTGGCCTCACTTGTTCAGGACCGTAGAGACGAATGGACATCTTGCCCATTAGTTCGTCCCCTTAACCGGGATTTTCCAAATGAACCTTTTCGATGGATTGGGGGACATCTGGTTAAAAATGCCATTGAACGTCAGGACCGCTTTGACCATGAGGGCCGCACCGTTGGGCCAATTACAAAGTTCTGGCTTCAATTCACCCCAAAAAGCTACAAACCAAGCTAAATTAGTAAAATTACTACGCGGAAAGTTAATGGCGGGAATACTAGAGGTTTTAAATGGTGGCGGCGACACCTATGGTTTTACTTTGATTTTTTAAAATCATAATTTGCGTGTGACACAATCCTCGAACCGGCTTGTGTGGGTATGGGTTATAATAAAAAATTACTGCTTAACTAATTTTTCTTACCTTAATTTATCTTCTTATATTTTCCAGCGGGTTAAACTAATCTATCCTCCCAACCTAGGAAAACTAGAAGGGATACAATTCGATGAACAAGTCAGAAATTGATATTTTCCTAAAAAAAACTCAAATAGCAACCCTAGTAACACTAAACTCCGACGGCTCACCTAATGCAATGCCATTATGGTATGAATGGAACGGTGAAAAATTGAGAATGTTCTCATCGCACAACACTGGAAAAATACGCCGGCTAAAACAAGACAACCGCGCTTGTGTAGGAGTACATGACCCTGTCGGGGTTCCCGAATCATGGGTCACAGTTGAAGGAACAATTGAGTTAAAAGACACTGGTGGCCGTGAGTTAGCACTTAAACTGGTGCCAATTTACTATTCAGAAAAGAAAAAAATTGAGAAAACACTCGAAGTATGGTCGAAAAAAACGAATTGGGTTTTACTAGAACTTACCCCCTCAAGAATTCTGAGCTGGCAAAGCTAAAGGCTGTTAACACCTTCCTCTGGAAATTGTTCCAAGGAAGCAGCACCGTATTTATAAACCCGTGTTGGCAGTACAGTCAGCATAAGGCGTTCTAGAGCGCATTTTTTGCTATCAGTTCATTGAGTTCTTATTTTAGAGCACCTATTGAAAACCTTTAAAGTGGGTAGTTAATCTTCTTAATCTACTCTCTCCATATGTTGATTGGGGGTGCATGGGGATACACGTCATCCGTAACAGTTCCTTGTTTATGCCCAAGTAAGTCAGCACGAATGACTTTAGGGCACTTTAGACTAGCAAGGTAAGTAGAGAATGTATGGCGGAGTTTATTTGGCGATATTTGGATGGAAAAAACCCGACGAAGCACGCCCGTATATCGAATCAGCAAATAAATTGAAACAAGCCCGAATAGCGATGAGACAGCATAGGATAGCCAACTATTCTGATGAAAAGATAGCCAACTATTTAAAACACCAATTAAATCAAATACTTACGACGCGGATGGTGACCCCTACGGGACTCGAACCCGTGTCTCCACCGTGAAAGGGTGGTGTCCTAACCGCTAGACGAAGGGGTCTGAACGTAATCAAGTTATCTAGTCAGACCTGTAACTAAAATCAAGCCATGAAATCATTTTTAATTTCTGAAGTGCACAATTATCCTTAAAATCAATTCAGAAGCACTAGGAATGCGATCTCACTGCATCTTCGATAATAAATTGTAATTCTCGCTTACCCTGCCAATAATTCATCCTTACATAACCGGCTAAATGAATCCGATCACCAAACTTTGACAGCAGTAAATAACCCAGCTCTTCTCCACCTACTCTAAAGGCAATTGCTTTTAATCTCTTACCTGATTCACCAGCTAAGGTACAACTAACATGCCCACCACCAACTGTATCAGCCCTTACAATATGCGCCCCATTGATTGCTATGCGGGGCTCGGCATTTCCAGATCCAAAAGGGCCTGCGGAATTAATCTGATCAACTAACTCTTCTGTTGCACCCTCTACAGAAATCACGCCGTCTATTTTCAGTGAAGATGACATTTTCGTTAACTCGATCTCAGGGGTTAACCGTTTCATTAAAAATATTGCCAATTCCTCTATTTTTCCTTCATCCACAGTAAAGCCTGCCGCCATTGCGTGCCCACCACCATTCTCTATAAGACCTGTTTGGCGAGCGGCAGTAATAGCTGAACCTATGTCTACCCCTGGGATTGATCGACAAGATGCCCTACCTATACCTTCTTCAATTGCAATGACCACCGAAGGAGCTCCAAGACGCTGTTTTAACCTGCCCGCTACTATGCCAATAACCCCTGGATGCCATCCATAATCTGCAACAAAGATTAATGGCCTGTAAACATTACCTCTCTCCTCTATCTGCTTGTTTGCACACTCCAAAACCTCATTCTCTATCATTTGGCGTTCTTTGTTTAACTCATCAAGCCGCATTGCAATACGATCGGTGACGCTTTTATCCAGATTACTTAAAAGTTCAACTCCTAAACTGGATTCGCCGACTCTTCCGCCAGCATTAACCCTCGGCCCTAAGACATACCCAGCATGATATGCATTAGGCGGTTCATGAATTTTTGCTATATCTGATAACGACACTAAACCTGCGTTTCCCCGGGCTGACATGACTTTTAAACCTTGACGAACAAAAGCTCGATTTAATCCTACTAATGGAACCACATCACAAACCGTCCCCAAAGCAACAAGATCTAGAAGACCCATTAGATCTGGCTCAGGTCGAGCAGAACTATAATATCCGTTTTTTCTCAATAGACGATTAACTGCTACCAATAAAAGAAAGGTGACGCCAACAGCAGCCAAATTTCCTAGACCACTTTCATCGTCCAAACGATTAGGGTTAACAATTGCTGTTGCTTTTGGTAAGCGAGGTTCAGCAATATGATGATCCACCACAATCACAGGCAACCCTAACTTGTCCGCCTTTTCCAATGCATGAAATGCGGAAATACCGCAGTCTACCGTTATAATGAGCTCCACACCTTGTTCAAAAAGATTTAAGAATGCGCTGGGATTAGGGCCATAGCCTTCACGAAGTCTATCCGGCACATAATGCACAGCTTTCTGTCCAAGAGAATTTAAAAAACGAATTATAATAGCGCCAGAGGTGGCTCCATCCACGTAATAGTAGCCAAAAACGGCAATTTTTTTAAACTTCTGAATCGAAACAGAAATCTGGGTAGCTGCAGTATCCATATCCCTTATTATTGAAGGATCAGCTAATATTATGAGAAGAACAGGATTAAAAAATAGCTCTGCGTCGTCAACTTCAATACCTCGACTAACTAAGATACTTGCCAAAAATTCCGAAACTTCCAACCGTTGCGAAATATGTAAAATTTTTCTGTGGTCACTTATGCGGGGTTGCCAATGATTACCCAGAATAGAGTTCTCTACACCGAGAATCGTCTGTGCCAAGTCCATCAAACTTTAAACCTGAGATGGTTTGCGAAGAAAATCGTGTTCGGTTTCAACTAAACGTAAAGTCCCTGTTTTTGATCGCATAACTACAGATTGAGTATTAGCTCCGCCTGGGAAACGATGAACACCCTTTAACATCGGCCCATCGGTCACTCCGGTAGCAGCAAACATTACGTCTCCAGCCGCAAGTTCGTTGAGAGAGTATTTCCGGTTCAAGTCTTCAATTCCCATAATCCGCGCGCGCTGCCTCTCATCATCATTTCTAAATATTAGCCGACCCATCATTTGCCCACCGATGCACCGCAAAGCAGCCGCAGCCAATACACCTTCTGGAGCACCGCCCACACCAATATAAATATCTACAGATCGATTTAACCTAGTGGTTGCAATGACACCAGCGACATCACCATCTTGTATTAGTTGCACTTTCGCACCACACTCACGAACCTTCAAAATCAAATCACTATGT
>CAYRUX010000091.1:0-4498 GCA_964427515.1 uncultured Rhizobiaceae bacterium | reverse complement strand
ATGGGCCGGTTACAGATAATGGAGGTGGCATTGCCGAAATGTCTGAATTACCAGAAGACGTGCGCAAAACGACAGATGCACTTGACGCGGTAGGAAATACAACTAAGGCTGTTACAAAGGGGTATGCAATCGCATCAGCCGGGCTGGCTGCCCTTGTCTTGTTTGCGGCTTATACTCAAGATATAGGAAGATATTTTCCAAACATAGGGGAGTTGGAATTCTCCTTGAGCAATCCTTATGTAGTAGTGGGTCTCTTTATTGGGGGATTGCTGCCATTTCTTTTTGCGTCCATGGCTATGCTATCAGTAGGTAGAGCGGCAGCTGCTGTGGTGATTGAGGTAAGAAGACAGTTTAAAGAAGTTACTGGTATAATGGAAGGTACGGGTAAGCCAGAGTATGGAAAGGCAGTAGATCTATTAACAAAGGCAGCAATTCGTGAGATGATTTTGCCATCTCTTCTTCCAATTGTGGCACCAATACTTTTATACATTGTCATTTGGGCCATAGCGGGTCAGGTTGCTGCACTCTCAGCTCTCGGTGCAATGTTGATGGGTACAATTGTTACTGGATTGTTCCTTGCAATTTCTATGACAGCAGGGGGAGGGGCTTGGGACAACGCCAAAAAGTTTGTTGAAGATGGAAACCATGGCGGAAAGGGATCAGAGGCTCACAAAGCAGCAGTTACTGGCGATACAGTGGGCGATCCTTACAAAGACACGGCTGGGCCAGCTATTAACCCGATGATCAAGATAACGAATATTGTTGCGATCTTAATGTTAGCGGTGATAGCAATGATAATTGGTTAGCATTAATTAATCAGAAATTGGTGATGGTTTCGTGTTATTAAACATCTTAATTAGATATAGCCTGAATTAGTACAAACCAATATACGCCTACGATCGGTTTTTTACGGGCCGCCGCGAGGCTTGCCGATACCGAGATTTCCAAATAATTGCTCTAGAACGTTCATCTTATTACCTCTCGTGTCAGTAATCCGTGATACTGGTTCGATGTCTCTTGCTGCGTCGTTCGAGAGTTTTTCCACCTTTGTAGTTATTCCGGCAGCATCAAATTCAATCAGGATTATATCTGATTTTATCAATACCGGCTCGTAAAACGCCACTTGCTCAGTTTCACGCGTAATGTAATACCATCGATTATCTTCAAATGTGCTTACCGCAGAAGGAGAACCCAATTTTTCTAATATTTGCTGTTTTGTCATCTTGCTCTTTTCAACTTCTGAAATCAACTTAGCGTTAGAAAAGTGTCCGTGTTGGTTAAAACGTGGCACGCAGCCTGTCTGAAGAAGAAAAGCTAATAGGAGCAAACAGCCCACAACTGATTGTGAGAAATTGATTCTTATAAAATGAGAATATTTTGAAATATTTTTCATTATAAATTTATTATAGCCTTATTTTTATCGTTACCGTAATAACAGATATAATTAGGTAAACACGAATAGTGTTATTTACTTTAACCATATTTGGGGCAACAAAAAAAATGGAATTTATTGACCAAATTATTAGGCGGGTACAGCGACGAGCAGAAGAACGTGATATAGCCTTATCACTTTATGCAGCATCGGTTGGACAGGCTCGAAAGCAAGAATTTTATATAAATTGTGGTATCTCTGATACTTTGGACGGCCGTTTTGATTTGATAGTGTTGCATGTTCATATTGTTACCCGCAATTTAATTAGTACAGGTGATAAAGGAGTTAGGTTGTCTAACCTTGTTTTTAAAACCATGATGGATGATATGGACATGAATTTGCGTGAAATGGGTGTTGGGGATCTTAGTGTCGGCAAGCGAGTAAAAGCTATGGCAAGAGCTTTTTACGGTCGTGCCAGAGCCTATGACAAAGCATTTAAAATAGAGGAGAAAGTAGGTTGTGATCTTGAGGACGATAATAAACTTACGTCATCGGAAAATCTTGAATTTGTTCTAAACCGAAATATATACGGTAAAAAGGAGCCGGAATTGGAGCAATTAAAGATGCTCGCCGAATATGTTAGGGATACTCAAAATATGTTAGCCACTTCAATTGGCAATTCGCTAAAGTCAGGAAATGTAACATTTCCTTCTGCTCCCGGAGAACGATAGAGGGGATGACAGGTTTTAAAAAGATAATTATTCAAAATCTGTTAAAACTAAAACTGATTTACATCGATGTTGACGACGATGATTAGTGTCAATAGTGTGCTTAGGCTGAGGTAGCGCGGGTTGTGGATATTTTAATGTTAGTGTTAACAAACTTTTTTGGGTAAAGCTTTGTTTTAACGACAAAAGGTTTTAGTTCGTCGTGAGTAAGGTTTCTCATCAACCAGAATTGTCACGTTGTGTGGATATTACCAAGATAACAGAAGATGGTACGAGATTGGTTTTTGAAGCAACAAAAACGGAATGTGATGCTTTAAGTGCTCGTTTTGGGCTACAAGCATTGCGCAGTCTTGTGGCGAACACTCATATTCTTAAAGAAAAAAAGGCTGACGGTAACTGGATTATCAAAGTTTCTACTGCGTATTCTTGTGAGTTAGAGCAGATATGTGTAATTTCTCTTGAAAACTTAAAGGTGGAGCTTTCTGACGCTTTTGAAGTATTATTCCTTTCGCCCTCCAATAGCAAAATCCTCGAAGACTCTGACCTAGAGAGTGTAGTCGAGGACATTTATGAACCGATATGTGGGTCGGAGCTTGATGTTGGAGAATTAGTGGCGCAGTATTTGGCGCTAGCAATAGACCCCTATCCTAAACATCCCAGGGCAAGCTTAGTGGAAAAATCCGCTGGAATTGTGGAAGATGTTTTAGAAGAAGAGTCTAACAATCCGTTTGCAATACTTGGACAACTCAAGGACAAGATGTAATGTTTCACTTGTCAATTCTGACATTGTCAAATTAATTTATAATGAATTTACTAATTAGAGCAGTGTACACTGCGCCACCCTTTTAGAAAGAGACTTAAAAATGGCTGTTCCAAAGAAAAAAATTTCAGTATCACGGCGAAATATGCGTCGTTCTCACGATTCTATTAAAAGTAATAATCCTGTAGAATGTTCTAATTGTGGGGAGCTGAAACTTCCTCATCATGTGTGTAGAGCGTGTGGGTATTATGGGGAGAATGAGGTGACAGAACCTAGAGATGTGGTTTAATCAGTTGTAATGAGATAGAGCGTATAGGTCATGAACCAGGAAATTATTTTGGCGCTTGATGCAATGGGTGGAGATCAGGCACCTGAAATGGTTCTAAGGGGGGCGAACCTAGCGCGTATTCGCTACCCGAACCTACGTTTTGTCATTTTTGGCGACGAAACCGTGATATCGCCATTGCTTCGGCGGTTTAAAAAATTAACCTCGATATCTACTATTGAGCACACCAAAGAAAAGATTTTAAACGATGATACGCTTGCAGTAATAATAAGACAGCGTCGTAATTCAAGCATGTCCCTTGCTATTCATTCTGTAGGTTCGGGTCAGACTCAGGGAATTGTTTCAGCGGGCAATACCGGTGCTTTAATGGCATTTGCTAAGATAGTACTGAAAACCTTGCCTGGGATCGATCGTCCAGCAATGGGCTCAATTTTCCCAACTCAGCGTGGTGAAAGCGTTATGTTGGATTTAGGAGCAAATATTGATTGTAGCTCTGGGCATTTGGTTCAATTTGCAATTATGGGTGAAGTATTTGCAAGAAATGTATTAGGTGTTAGAGAACCCACAGTTGGTTTGTTAAACATTGGAACTGAGGAGGTAAAGGGAAATGATATCATTCGTAATGCTGCATCAGCATTACGAGAATCTGGTTTACCTATAAAATTTCATGGGTTTATTGAGGGAGATGATATTGCCGCGGGCACAGTAGATGTTGTCGTGACGGATGGTTTTGCAGGAAACATAGCTCTAAAGACTGCAGAAGGTGCTGCTCGTCTTTATGGAAGTTATATTAGAAGTGCATTTAAACGGTCAGTTATGTCTAGAGCAGGCTACTTGTTAGCCCGACCGGCGCTCAAAATGTTACGGGATCGCCTTGATCCCAGGGCATATAACGGTGCAATGTTTTTGGGTGTGAACGGTGTTGTGGTGAAAAGCCATGGCGGTACAGATTATAAGGGGTTTGCAAATGCACTTTGCGTTGCCGCAGATATGGTAAATCAAGGGATTAATCCCAAAATTATCAATGAGCTTTCTCGAATGGAAATTGAAAATTCCCCTGAGAAAAAGGTTGCAGTCTAGATGCTGCGTTCTAAAGTTCTTGGATGCGGCGCTTATTTGCCCGAAAAAGTTCTGACAAATCAAGAATTAGCTGAGACCGTGGACACCAATAATAACTGGATTGTCGAAAGAACAGGGATAACAAAACGGCATATTGCTGCAAACAATGAATTAACGTCGGATTTGTCATTTTCGTCAGCTAGGCGAGCAATTGCTCATGCTAAAGTGGAGGTTGAAGAAATTGACCTTTTAATATTGGCTACATCGACGCCGGATAACACATTCCCCGCTAC
>CAYRUX010000090.1:0-5408 GCA_964427515.1 uncultured Rhizobiaceae bacterium | reverse complement strand
GTAGGTTTTTCACCAAAGTTTTCAAAAGAATTGGGTGAAAAAGGGTGGATTGGCATGACATGGCCAAAGAAATATGGTGGTCATGGCCGTTCAATGTTAGAGCGTTACGTTGTCACGGAGGAATTGCTAGTAGCTGGGGCTCCAGTCTTTGCCCATTGGATAGCAGACCGACAAAGTGGCCCCCTTTTATTGAGGTTTGGCAGTCAAGAACTGCGGAAGAAGCTTCTTCCATTGATCGTATCAGGGCAATGTTATTTTTCTATTGGTATGAGTGAAGCAGATTCTGGATCTGATCTAGCATCTATTCGTACCAAGGCAACCCGAAATAATAATGGATGGAGACTAAATGGTTCTAAGATATGGACAAGTAACGCCCATCGTAATCATTACATGATCGCTCTTTGTCGAACCAACAATAAAGAGGAAGGTCGCCACAAAGGCCTAAGCCAATTCCTGATTGACCTCAAAAATGATAATTTAGTGATAAACCCTATTATCAACATGCTTGGTGAACACGAGTTTAATGAGGTTGTATTCGAGGATACGGATATTGATGCATACAGGTTGATTGGAAATGAGGGAGACGGCTGGAAACAAGTGACTAGCGAGTTAGCATACGAACGAAGCGGGCCAGAACGATTTCTAAGTAGTTTTCATATATTTGCGTCTCTAGTTAATGAGATTGGAGAGCATCCTGATATGTACCAGAAGGAAGCTATTGGTAGGCTCACCAGTCGCCTTTGGACACTAAGGCAAATGTCAGTAGCTGTCGCAGGCATGCTAGACGCTGGAGAGTCACCTGAAGTCGAGGCTGCGATTGTTAAAAACCTTGGTAATAACGTTGAACAGGAGGTTGTTTCTGTTGCAAGGTCGGTTATGCCGGTTCAATCATCTGAGTATATATCAAGTAAGGGGGTGACCTTTTCAGATCTAATGGCTGAGGCAACTTTAAGAGTACCTTCATTTACGCTACGTGGTGGTACGACGGAAATTATGAAATCGATCATTGCACGCGGGCTTGGACTTAGATGAGCGAGCAATTAAACCTCATAACAGCTTCAGTCGAGCGACTATTCTCTAATTCTGAAGTTTTTGATTTACAAATGCAATTAGATTCAGGGAAGTTGCCAGAGGCGTTATGGAATGAAGTGGAATCGTCCGGGTTTAGTCAGGCGGAGATGTGGAAAACCGCTGTACACATTCTTCGAATAGCAGCCAGATTCCCGATATCTATACCTTTAGCTGAAACAATTTTAGCTGCAAATCTTCTTAGGGGTGCCGGATTAGTTATACCTAGTGGTGTCCTAAGTTTTGTAGCGAAAGACTGCAAAAAGGATATTGTAATTAGTTCATGTGGTAAGGTGTCTGGAGAAGTTCAGCTTGTTCCATGGGCAAGACAGGCTGAATTTATATTAGTGATTGTCCAGGATAAATTAGCTGTTGTTGAGAAAAAAAATTGCAATGTAAAACTACGTTCAAATATTGCTGGGGAGCCAAGAGATGATGTTAATTTCAACAATGTAAACGCTGTTGAAATCATTGATGGTATTTCGGCGTCATGTGTGTTGGAACAGGCTGCACTCCTACGATCAGCCCAAATTGTAGGAACATTGGATACGGTTCTAAAGATCACCATTCAGTATGTTTCTGAACGGCAACAATTTGGCAGGCCAATTTCTAAATTTCAGTCGATACAGCATCATATGGCTGAACTTGCTGGGCATGCAGCTTCAGCTAGTGCTGCATTAGTAGCTGCGGCGAGAAACCCAAGTTTTATATCTATAGCATCATCTAAAGCTATATCTAGTGAGGCAGCTACCAGGTCGGCGGCTATTGCACATCAGGCGTTTGGAGCAATAGGTTTTACCGCTGAACATTCTTTACACCGATATAGTAAAGCGCTTTGGGCTTGGAGAGATGAATATGGGGATGAATCATACTGGAATAGGAAATTGGGGAGCTATTTTGTGAAAAAGGGTAGCGGTATGATTTGGCCGAATATTGTCGGAGCCGTTAAATAAGGAGTTCTCTGAGTGTTAAATATAAAGAGAATGCTCTCACCGAAAAGCATTGCAGTAATTGGAGCATCGCCCGATAAGGAGAAGATTAGAGGGCGCATTTTATCTGCTCTAATTTCTGGGGGTTTTGCAGGCCAAGTTTTTCCGGTTAACCCTGCACATAAGAAGATACAGGGAATTTCTGCGTATCCCTCCTTGCAGTCAATCTCAGAACCTGTCGATCTGGCTTTAATAGCCATTCCGGCGACCAGTGTTGCAAATATTCTTGTGGAATGCGGAAAAATGGGTGTTAAGTCGGCCATTATATATAGTGCGGGTTTTGCTGAAAGCGGCAAGCAGGCGAGCGTACTTCAGCAGAAAATTAGTAAAATCGCGGATAACCAAAAAATTGCGGTGTGTGGTCCAAATTCTGTCGGTTGCTTGAATACCTATGGCAATGTGAATACGTCATTTAGTCCTGGAGCTAAAACCTACGATCTTTCTTCTTCTTCCAATATTAGAAAGCGGAACGTTGCAGTAGTTTCACAAAGCGGCGGCCTTGGCTTTGCAATTTATAATAGGGGAGTAGCCCGAAGCATTCCCTTTAGTTATGTAATAAGTACCGGAAACGAAGCTAACGTTAGTTTGCTCGATTTTGTAGATTATTTGCTAGATCAAGATGAAGTGGCCGTAATCATAATTATTGCCGAACAGTTTCGGGATGCTGACAGATTATTGAAAGTAGCCAATAAAGCGCTTTCCAAGAAAAAGCCTTTAATCGTGGCTAAATTAGGTCGATCAAAGGCCGCTAAGCGGGGTGCACTTTCACATACAGGCAGTATGACTGGTTCCGAACGTGCATATAATGCAGTTTTTAAACATGCTGGCATAATTCGTGCTGATGATCAGGATGAACTCCTGGACATTGCTGCTGCTTTTGTTAGCTGCCCGCCGGTAAAAGGGTCAAATGTTGGGATTGTTACGATTAGTGGGGGGGTGGGAGTATGGCTAGCCGACATATGTGAAAAATATAATTTACAGGTTCCAGAATTAAAGAAGGAATTACAAGATAAGCTTCGTTATTTTATTCCCGACTACGGCGGTGCAAGTAACCCTGTAGATATTACGGCACAGGCATTAGAACAAGGAGGCAACCTTAGCGCGATCAAACTACTATATAATTGTAATGAAATTAATTTGATAATTGTGGTCGCACCTATGACAGAGACCAAGATGCTAGCCGATGAAAAAGCTGAACTTTTAGCTATTACGGCAAGACGTACAAAACCACTTGTTTATTATTCTTACGCAGTACCAAATGCAGAAACCTTGTCAATCCTCTCTGACTTAGATATTCCATGCTACACCTCCTTAAAAGGCTGTGTGAGGTCACTGAAGCTACTTGGTGATTATGCAAACCACCTGAAGTCTTTTTCAAAAGAATCAAAAATGAGAAAGGAGCCGACGGGAAGATATCCAGATATTATTAGCATGCCGAGAGAAAAAAATGTGTTAGTAGAATGGTCTGCGGCTCCGTTTCTCCTTAAATTGGGCATACCTATGCCAGCAGCACAGTTGGTCCAGAGTGAGGAGGAAGCAGTGCGCGCTGCATATAGATTGAAGGGCCAAGTAGCGTTAAAAGCGCAATCCACAGAATTACCTCATAAATCAGTCGTGAACGGCGTTATACTTTCTTTAAGTGGTGAAAAAGATATACGGAAAGCTTATAACCAGATTGAACGACTAAATGATCAAGTAACGCTTCAAGGTGTTTTAGTTCAAAAAATGGCACCTATAGGCATTGAGATGGCTCTTGGAATAGCACAAGACGAGTCATTTGGCCCACTAATGATGGTAGGCTTCGGCGGGGATAGCCTAGAAGAAAAGGAAGACGCCGTCTGGTCACCCGTTCCAATTAATCAAATGCGCGCTCTAGAGTTGATCAACTCGTTGCGAAGAACTTCTGGGCTTTTAAATAACGGAAATAGAAAACAGTTTGATTTTGATGCATTAGCTCATGCTATGACGGTACTCAGCCTTTTCGCAGACAAAAACCGAGATACTATTGTCGAGTTAGATTTAAACCCGGTCATTTTATTTGAAAAAGGTAAGGGTCTAATGGCTCTGGATGCGCTGATAGTAACAAATATAAATTGAAAAAGGATTAGTTTTTATGAGTGGAGATATTCTATTAGAAGTTAAAGAAGGTATTGGAACTCTGATATTAAACCGTCCAGAGCGCCGCAATGCCTTTACACTTAGCATGATAGATGAGTGGACAGATACTTTGGAGGAATGTTGTGAACGTAACGATGTCAATGTAATTATCATAACAGGATCTGGTGAGTCTTTCTGTAGTGGCGGAGACATCGATGAGTTAATGAAGCAAGGGCAGTCGAGAGGTCCCGATGAACGTGCGAATGAGCTTATAGGCCATGTCCATCGGATACCTCTTCTATTAGACCGTATGGACAAGCCAGTAATTGCTGTGATGAATGGTGCAGCGACAGGAGCAGGTCTCGATCTTGCGCTTATGTGTGACCTGAGATACGCCGCCTTATCAGCAAAGTTTGCAGAAACATATGTAAAGTTAGCTTTGATGCCTGGTGCGGGAGGTGCGTATGTTTTACCACGCATTGTTGGTCGCGCCCGGGCTTTGGAAATGCTATGGACTGGTGATTTCATTGAAAGTATAGAGGCAGAGAAAATCGGGTTAATTAACAAAGCACTGCCAGACGAAGAGTTAATGGATTTTTCGTGGAAGATGGCAAAGCGATTGGCTGACGGACCAAAACAATCAATACGTTCTATAAAAAGAGCAGTTCGTTCTGGTTTGAGTTCAGACCTTTCCACCACCCTTAATTACAGTGCTCTGAACTATGGAATCCTATCAATGGGTGCGGATCATTTTGAGGCAGTTGACGCTTTTCTTGAAAAACGTCCGGCAAAGTTTAAAGATACCCAATAGCAACTCTTTTTAAGAAGGGGGTTTTCCTTATGTACCCACGAAATATGAATCATGTAGGCCTTACAGTAACTGACATTGAAGAGGCTGTTGGATGGTATCAGGAAGTATTAGGTTTTACCTTAGTAATGCCACCAATCGAAGCTAAGGATGATGGCAGTCATTTTGCAGACATCATTTCTGATATTTTTGGAAATAACTTTGATTCTTTAAAGATAGCTCATTTGGCTACCGGAGATGGAATCGGTATTGAGCTTTTCGAATTTTCAAAACCAAAGAGCGAAAGGCCAGAAAATAATTTTGAGTTTTGGAAAACAGGAATTTTTCACATTTGCGTCACTGATCCCGAAATTGAATTGCTTGCGGAGAGTATTAGTAACACTGGTGGCAGGCAGCGTTCAAAAGTATGGAAACTATGGCCAGCCAAGCCATATAGGGTTTGTTAC
>CAYRUX010000089.1:0-3834 GCA_964427515.1 uncultured Rhizobiaceae bacterium | reverse complement strand
CTTTTCTGCCGCCTCTGCTGTGCATATAAATATTTGGGGACCACAACCAATTATAAAGTTTGGCACTCCTCAACAACAGGAAAGAATGATACCTCCTATTATTAGAGGTGACGACCGTATCTGTTTTGGGGTAACGGAGCCTAATGCTGGCCTTGATACTGGTGCCATAGAAACAAAGGCTACGTGGGACGGTAAAACTTATATAGTAAATGGACAGAAACATTGGACTTCTACTGCCAAGGGAGCCAATAAAATTCTATTACTTGCTCGAACAACAGAGAAAAAATCTGTGACCAAATCAACAGATGGTTTATCACTGTTCTATACAGACCTTGATCGAAAACAGGTGGAAATACATGAAATCTCTAAAATGGGAAGAAAAGCTGTGGACTCCAATGCTGTTTTCATTAATGACTTAAAAGTCCCGTCCACGGATTTGATTGGAAAAGAAGGTGAAGGGTTTAAATATATTTTACATGGACTTAATCCAGAACGAATATTAATTGGCGCAGAAGCCATAGGAATAGGTAAAGTTGCTTTAGAAAAAGCGATAGCTTATGCCAGTGACAGGCATGTATTTGGCAATGCAATAGGAAAAAACCAGAGCATACAGCACCCACTAGCACAAATCTGGGCAGAGCTTGAAGCGGCAGAATTAATGGTTTTTAAAGCGGCTCACCTCTATGATTCTGGACTTCCGTGTGGTGCAGAAGCAAATGCTGGAAAACTTTTAGCTAGCGAAGCAGCACATAGGGCATGCGAACGAGCCGTTTTAACACTAGGCGGCATGGGATATGCTAAAGAATATCATGTTGAACGTTACTTACGTGAAATATACATTGCACGAATAGCTCCTGTCAGTCGAGAAATGATTCTTAACTTTATAGCAGAAAAAGTTCTTGGGCTACCTCGGTCTTACTGAATTTTTTTGAATTGGATTGTATGTAATGATGATGTTATGGTGGTGACTCGATCTCAAATACTTTCTGAAAAGTGTTAGGGTAGTAGTATGATAATCCGACTAGCAATAGCACTGTTCCCAGTCATAGCCATGCTTAATGCTTGTAGTAGCGGACCAGAATTAGCTGCAAGTCGCGAGCCTATCAGTGTGGAGGGAGAAGAGAGCGCTGCGTTCCAACCGATTACTGATATACCAATTCCCCAAGGTGCGCGTCTCGATAAAGAGGTCAGTCTTATATTGGGCGGGCAAGACAAGTGGACTGGACGTTTAGTGTTAAAAATAGGAGAATCTCCAGCCGAGGCTTTTGCACGGTATACTCAAAAAATGCCGCATTTTGGCTGGAAACCGATTACTAGCGTGCAAGCTGAATCGAGTGTACTTACTTTCTCCCAAGGGGGGCGCATCGCAACCATAACCATTGAAGGGCGTTCTCTTTCGGGATCGAGAGTTTCTATAACAATGTCCCCAAGAACACTGGGTGATGATGGATCAAATTTCTGACAGTAATAACTGTCTATAAAGCTTGTTTGTTCTACTTTATTTTTATACCGAGCTTTCAATACTAACCGTCGATTTGTAGAAATTACCAGATGCTAATTTGCGTGGTACCGAGGGACGACATACGGCCCTTCAGGTATTATAGCAATATTTGTGTCGTTAGACTGCTCAACTGATTGGGTTATTGTTTCGGTGATAGAGTCAATTATTTCCACGCCAGTTATGCTTTTCTCTTCATCAGACAAACCATCTGTATAAAGACACACTCGCCCCATTCTTAATGGTTTAAGAAGCATTTCACTTTGCCATTCATCAATGGCGGCATAACTTTTGCCTAATATCTCACTCAGAAATTTATTTGGGCCCAATGCTATTAACCGCTCTTGTGATTTAATATAATCGATTGAACCCATACCCTCTGAACAAGCCGAAGCAATTATAAGAGTTCCACCTTCCTGTAAAATACCTAAAGCGCCCACCATGCCCTTGATAGTTTGATAATAAGTTTTGTCTAAAGGGTATCCCGCAGCACTTGTAACAACTGTTGAGTAGCGCTTTGGCGAATTAATTTGAGCAAAGTTTCTCATAAATTCCACCGCTTCCAAATGACTAGCTTTAATTTCACCAAAATTTACCAAGGATATATTCCGTGATTCGTCAATTACCAGATTAATTGCATGTGCCCCGCCAATCATATCCACTATTTCTAACAACTCTTCATGCAAAGGATTTTCATCAAGCACACAATTATCGCAGTTGGGATGTTCCATAAACCTAGCGCTATGGAAAGTAGTGATAGTATCCGCGTGCGCGATACCAGGAGCTATGACCTTCCTACCACCCGACCAACCAGCCATGAAATGAGGTTCAACAAGACCGGTAACTATTCGTAAATCAGATTCAACAAATCGCCGATCTAGCTTTACTACTGTGCCACTTCTAGTAAAACCAAGATTAACATGAGCCAAGTTATCCCTCGCAAAGTGGTTTTCGACATGGAAGTTATCAACGACCCACCGATCTCCCACTAGCTCCAATAATTCTGCGTCTATATTCGGACGATGCAAACCTGTAGCCACAAGAATAGAGATATTCTCTGCTTTCATTCCGGCGCTTAGGAGAGTTCTTAATAATGGAGCAAGTATTACACCATTCGGGACAGGCCTGGTTATATCGCAAATTAATATACATGCTCGATTGGCATTACGAGCAACTTCAACTAAGGGCTTTCCACCAATAGGTTTTGCAAAAGCATCTTCTAATACAGATACAGGATCAGCCAGAATAGGCATTAATTTCTTTCTGATGATCGTAGCTGCCAGATGTTCTGGCAAAGGCACCGAAAGTGTGCTCTTTCCATAATTGAGCGCTATATCCATCATCGTCACCCTCGACGCTTTGACAGTATAAACTAAATTGTTCCTACCAGAGGCACGCCTGTAGCAATTGCTGTAGCTTTAGTAATAGCGCGCAGGTCTTCCGGCTCGACATTGTGCAAATTCGTCTTCCCTGTACAGCGCGCCATCATAGATGCCTCTTGGGCGCTAGCATTAATGATATTTTTTATAGCGTCTGATCGCTCCGCGTCGCTTCTATCCATAGAAAATCGAATATTACTACGTTCATTGATTTCTCCTCCTGCTGCCAATGCAAGAGTAATTCCGAGAACTACTGCCGTACCACCCAATGCTACTACCTTCGCAGCGTCAGTGCCAGACCGTACGCCACCAAAATATACTAAACCAATACCTTCTTCACGGCGAAGGTCACGTAGTATAGCTATTGCATCTCGCAAGATGGTTAGATCAGGTTCTCCCGCCAATTCTGCCCAAGGAGAAGATAAACTGCGACTCCCATCTAAAACGATAAAATCAAAACCGTGCTCTAATGAATATGGTATTGCCACTGGAAGCAGTTCCGGTGCTGAAACAGACAACCCCATAATATGGCCATCTGATATTCGTTTATATTCAATCGGCGCGAACTGATGACCAACCGCGAAAATGTGGCCGAGAGCTTCAGGACTGGGGGCAATCTGTCCCGGTACAACTAATTGTAGCCATGGAACATTATTACCAATGCTCTTCATACCAATATATGGGGTGCTGCTTTCAACGAGCCCCTCAGCAACCCCTGCTCGCACCTGGTCTGGTGCGTCATCAAATCCAGTCGCCAAAAATGGTTTGTCTAATTTCAATCGACCAGCACCTAATTCAGTATCTAGTCGGCATGCTTCTCGGTAAGGATCAATTACTAGACGGGTCAAATTTGCTGGAAGAAATGTCAGGTCATCTAAAGTAGCCTTACGCCCTTCGGGAAATGGATTCTCACGTGGACTTAATCTTCGTTCAAGCATCCTTTTATGGCCTTTTTCA
>CAYRUX010000088.1:0-2686 GCA_964427515.1 uncultured Rhizobiaceae bacterium | reverse complement strand
TTAAAATTATATTCAATTACGACAGTTTATATCTCAAGGGGGTTCTAATAGTTCTCCTTGGAGCCCTTGTTTTGAGTTTTACAGGCTTAATCATTCGCCAGGTAGAAGTAGCAAACGCTTGGCATATTTTGTTTTTTAGGAGTTTAGGTTTTGTAGCTACATTATCAGTATTTATACTCTACAAATACATATGCAGGCCCAATAGTAATGCCTTATTCACATCTATTAGTTTTTGGGGTTTGTTTTCCGCAATATGCCTCGGCCTTAGCTTTGGGATGTATATATACTCTCTTACCATCGTTACTATTGCAGAAGCATCCTTCATATTTAGTACGCTACCACTGATAACAGCTATTTTGGGTTGGATCCTCTTGAAAGAGATTCCTGATAAGCTCACCTGGATTACTATTTGCATGGTGTTATTTGGCGTTACACTGATGATTATCGACAAGCTGGGGAATCTCAGCAGTTTATTAGCTATCGCAATATCATTTTCTGCACCAACATTTTTTTCATTATCACTCATATTTTTCAGATTTAAACGTACCCCAGACATTGTGCCCATAATTTTAATTGGCGGCTTCGTAAGCCTGATATTTGCAGCTTTCCTAATGGGCAATGTGTCAGAAGTACCTACCCGTGATATATTATGGAGTACATTAATGGGACTGATGCTTGGTGTAGGTATGGGGTGTTACTTTCTGGGAACCATCTATATATCTGCGCCAATTGTTGCGTTATTAGTAATATTAGAAACAGTACTTAATCCAGTTTGGACTTGGCTCGGAGTTGGCGAAATACCCACTACCCTAATAATTGCCGGCGGAGCTATAATTATCAGTGCTCTTCTTGTTCAATCTATCGGTGGAATGAGAAAAAACTACCATCCTGGAGGTATAAAACAGGACTAGAGGAAGTATTGGAACTGAACCGACCCGCAGAACTATTTAAAGAAAAGCTAAAAAAATACCCACGAGTATCATCCCAATAAAAATAACTCTAAGAAATTTTAACAACGCTTTTCCAATTCAGCAGGTTTTATTGGTTTTCCCCAAGCCCAATAAGGAGAACATAACAAAATGAACTAGTCATTTGGTATTTATGCAACAGTTGCAAGATATTTATACCACTAGAGTAAAGCTAGTTATTGCGAATCATTCTCATTTACACTATCTATGCAAATAAGAATGATTCGCATACATTTCGCCATCATAGGAAGAATGGTTATGCAAATCAGGTAACTGAGGGGAAAATCTTTGTCTCATCAAAAAGATACAATCTTTAGATCATTGCTCTGGGGCATTTCCTCGTATTTTTGCAAACATAACTGTAAGAAGATCGGGATATAAATTATGAATAAAACAACACACCTGTTGTCCGCTTCGGCTATAGCTTTATCGGTGGGTCTGGCAGGTAGTCTTGCTGCCACCCCGGCAAAGGCTGTGGATATAACGGATAATATCTCACTGGATTTCATTTATGAAACAGCCTACGGTTTCGTTGATGCTTCTGAAGCTACCCAAGGAAACAACGCTGTAGACAGCGATATTCTAACTGACGGCGAAGTCCATTTTGGGGCGAGTTTTGATACCGACGACGGCTACACCATTGGCGCCAAGGTAGAGCTGGGAAGCGCCCAGTCCAGCACCAATAATGCGGATGAACTTTATGCGTATGTAAGCGGTGGTTTTGGTAGGGTTGAAGTCGGCGACCAGGACGGTGCTGCAGACAAACTGGCGTGGGAAGTTCCCAATGTAGGGTATGGCCAGCTTGAAGGGGATTACAGCGATTTTGCCGGCCCCGGTGCTAATGTCGCAATTTCAGAATCTGGGGATGATACAAAAGTTACGTATTACACTCCTTCCTTCAACGGAGTTAAATTGGGCGCATCATTTGCTCCAGCCGACGATGAAGGGTCAAACATTGTGACGACCCAGGGCGAAGAAGAAAACCAGATAGAGCTTGGGTTAAGCATTGACCAGTCAATAAACGACGTCGACGTGGAAATAGGGCTGGTGTACTTCCAGGACAACCAGGAAGATGGAGCTGAGGATTTTGGAGCCTGGGCAGCCGGTATCAATTTCTCCATCCAGGACTTTACCTTCGGTATTGGCCACATGGATAATGGCGATGGCGGCGCGACTACTGCAGGCGACGACGTAGCCGGCACAGCAGCAGGCGTCACATACGGTATGGGCGCATGGGAGTTCGGTTTAAGTTACGTTACCAACGAAAACAGCGCACTTACTGCGCAGGATTCCGAAGTTTATGCGACAGGTTTTAACTACGAGTGGAAACCCAAGGTGAAGGGAAATACACCGGTAACGGTTAATTTTTCCGGGGATATTGTTCGTTTCGACTCAGATGCATCCAACAATGGTGCCACTGCGGCAGATAGCGGAACAATCGGCATACTTTTTACAAGCGTGGAATTCTAACGCCACTGAATTAATTGGATTTACCCAATATACGAAAAGGTACGGCTAATACGCCTTTTTCGTATATTGGGTTTTTCTTTGGTGATTATAGACCTTGCCCTAACTAGTTTCTTTAAGCATCAGTGCCTTATAAACTTGTTAAGGGTATAATTCATAATGATAACGGGAATTATACTGGCAGCGACAATTATAAGCGCCGGCAATGCTGCTTCCTCAAGAAGTTCATCTTTTGCGTATTGATATACATA
>CAYRUX010000087.1:0-14099 GCA_964427515.1 uncultured Rhizobiaceae bacterium | reverse complement strand
CTCGAATGTGGAATAAGAAAATTTGATACGTCCTTAGGTGGATTAGGCGGGTGTCCATTTGCTCCAGGAGCAACTGGTAACGTGGCAACAGAGGACGTGGTTTTTTTACTAGAAAAATCGGGTTATCAAACAGGCATTGAGATTCCAAAGTTACGAAAGGCTATAAATATTGCGTCTCAATATACAGATCAAAAACTAGGCGGTCGAATCTTGACATGGATAGAGAGTCAGGAGACACGTAAAATACAAAAAACCGTTTCTGCAGCCCAATGAATTGCAAAATCCTTATTCAATAAAAGTTATTATTAGTAATAATATTATAATTAAAATTTGGGAACCTGCCATTATCATAAAAATTTTTCCCAAATTCACTTTTATAAGATTAAACTTATTTGGAGCAGGAAATGGCAAAAAATATTGCACTAGAAAAGTTTAATAATACAGCTCTTATTAAATTGAATCGTCCTAAATCTTTAAACGCCATTAATTACGAATTAATAGAAGAGATGGTCGACGCTTTAACAGCACTTAACAGTGATTCAGATTGTTTAGCCATCGTAATCACAGGCTCTGGAGACCGTGCCTTCTGTGCGGGTATGGACATGGATATTTTAAGAAACCTTGATCCAGTTGGCTCTACAGATTGGATGATACGATTAAAAAAACTATATGAATCAATTCGTTTTTTAGACAAACCATGCGTTGCAGCAATTAACGGTGTTGCAGCCGGCGCTGGTTATCAACTAGCCTTACTTGCCGACATTCGAGTTGGTCATATAGGAGCACGCATGGGACAAACTGAAATTAATGTCGGGCTCGCAAGCCTTCTCGGCCCGTATATCATGTCCCCTATTTTAGGTCATGCGAAAACTGTAGAGTTGACCCTTAGCGGAAAATTAATAGATGGTAGTGAATGTCACCGACTTGGTCTTTTCAATAATCTGGTTGAAGAGATTGATTTACTACCTCAAGCAATAGTCATTGCTCAAGATTTGTCTGAAAAACCTCAAACCGCCATGCGCCTTACAAAACAAAGATTTCGTGAGGATGGTCAAGCTGGGTTTGATAAAGCCTTTGAAACAGCAATAAGGCTACAAAAACAGGCTTATGAAAGCGGAGAACCGCAACAAGTTATGGCTAACTTTTTTAAGAGGACTACTGCCCCTTGATTACACCAAAAAATTTAACAGCTTCTGATAAGGGATAAACGTAATGCAAGTATTGGAAAACAAAATTGCTGCTATTACCGGCGGTGGAAGAGGAATTGGCAAGGCAATTGCTAAAAAATTTGCACTGGAAGGTGCTAAAGTAGCTATCTTGGATATTAATGAGGAAAATGCTTTAAAAACGGTGACATCCCTTCAGGGGTATGCGGCTCACAATCATAAATGTTTTTTAACTGATATTGGATCTCAAGCCTCTGTCTCAAATGCATTTGAGAAGATTGATGATCATTTTGGCGGTATAGATATTTTAATTAACGCTGCAGGAATTGTCGGAACTGGATTAGTTGAGAAATTAACAACGGATGAGTGGGATCGGATGTTTCAAATAAATGTCCGCGGTACGTTTATTTGTTGCAAAGCTGCGCTGCCATTAATGCAAAAGAAGGAACGGGGTCGCATAATAAATTTCGCCTCTGAGGTTGCACACCGCGGCAATTCTGGTCTCAGCCACTATGCTGCTTCCAAGGCTGCAGTAATTGCGTTTAGCAAGTGTTTGGCGCTTGAGGTCGTTAATCAAGGCATATGTGTTAACACGTTGTCTCCGGGACCGACTGACACTGAAATGCTGGCCGGCTTGGACCAACAAGTTATATCTAAGTTAACCAAAGAATTAATGCCTATAGGCAGACTCGGGAGGGTTCAGGAAATAGCAGCTGCAGCGCTATTTTTAGCATCTGACGATGCTTCTTTCTGCATTGGGTCGACTATGCATGTTAATGGCGGTACTAATCTTCAGTGACAAGCCAATAGCATAAATACTAGTAATACACAGATGTCAATTACGTTACCAAGTATTCATAGTCTACTCTAGTTACGATTAGAACTTAGTATTTGCAGAATTTCATCACTTGTCATGACATCGCCAAATTGCTGAAAGAAAATATCCAACGTTGCTCGATGCTCCTCTTCGCTCAACGCCGCGCAACAATCTGATAACATAACAGTTTTGTAATCTAACATCATTGCATCACGGGCTGTAGATTCACAACAAACATTAGTTTTTGTTCCGGCGATTAAAATAGTATCTATATTATTTAAATGTAATATATTCCTAAGATCAGACGATCCTGGGATCAAAGCACTATAACGATTTTTAAAGATTTTTATATCATTTGATTCTACTTCAAGCTCACCCCAAAGCTTTTGTCCTTCAGCATTAGGTTCAAGACCTCTCAAGGTTTTCTCCCTTACATTACTCGAGACAAAATAATCAAAAAATCCAGGCCAATCACTTATTCCCTCTTTATTTTTGTTTGCATGAGTAACCCAGATAATTTTAACACCGAGTCTACGCAAAGATTTATTCAATTTATTAATATTAGGTACAATATCCCTTGCTTCAGGTACTTCTACAGGTGCACCTGGTCGTAAAAATGTATTCTGCATATCAACTATAATTAGTGCTGTCGTTTTGGGTAATAATTCTTCAAATACACGCAATCGCCCACGCCGAGCTAAAACCCGCTCAACTATTTCTCAGCTAATAGAGTATTCGTGCATAAACTAACCCTAGATTTTTACTATATCGAATAAGTATGGGTCTCCTGCAAGTGCAGTTTCTGAATCTAAAAGTGTAGCACAACTAGGGCAATAAAATGTTCTGAGTAACGCGCTAGACGCATTGGTATAAGGTTTCCCTCCAACCCCGGTTAAACGTACCTCATTAACATAAGAAAAATTTTTCCAAAACTCTTTGCTTGAACAAAATTCATAATCACAATTATCGCAAGCAATCTGTTTGTTTTTATTAACCTTTAACGAGGCTGAAATCTTAGTCATTGCTTTAAACTTCCACCATTCAATCTGGACAAGCGTATGTCTTTACGCCGTTCAATACTTGCATCAAGATCAACATCGCCTGAAGTATTTAATACAATTCCATAAACGTTCAGAGCGATTCGGTTACTAATATTTCCTTGGCTAACATCCGTCGCAACTAAGCTCGGATCCCGGGCTAAAGGATCTCCATACCCTCCCCCACCATCTGATCGGACATAGAGGACATCTTTCCCCATAAGTGGATATACACCCCAAGAAATCGATTCATTACTTCCAACTATTTCATCTATTGATTTTGGAAATGGATTTTCTTTGATACCATCTTCTATCGCTTCATTACTATGCAGCCAGGAAAAATGACATGGTGCGCCGGGATAACCACCGCCTAAGCCCTCGCTCATAGAAAATTTCGTACCCTTTCCTGAAACAACGTAATGAATTCCACCGTCTGGGGAATCATGTTGTTGAACCGCATATTCAAGGCCTGTACCTCCACGGTATTTACCTGGCCCACCGGAATCACCCGTTGCTCTCCTAAATAAATATCTTATTGGAAACTGACTTTCTGTAGTTTCAACATTAGCTATTCGACCGATCGGATTTGGGATCTCCCCCCCTACATCCACGCCATCCGCAAAACCTCTCCCTCCGCCGGCGCCACCAAAAGTTTCCGTCATAATTCCTATAGCCTCTTGGCCTTTTTGATTCTGACCAAACATAAATATGGCAAAATGACTGCCATGCCATACTGCTGTAGCTTCGTTACAATACTTTTTACTTGCCGATAGCATTTTTGAGATACAAATGCAGGCTGCATTATTAACAGATTGAATGGCTCCCACTGTTGCTAGAGAGATTGGAGCAGGTCGAGTACAATTTACAATTGAACCTTCTGGTGCAATCATTGAAATTGGCCTCAATACGCCGTCATTCCAAGTAATATCATAACATAATAATGGAAAGAGCGGGGCAAAGAACCCGCCCCAAGTGGCCCAATACGCACAATTAATGCCATACTTTGATTGGTCACTCGATCCAGTAAAGTCAAAATTAAGCGTATCACCAGTTTTTGTCATGCTGAGAAGTACACAGTAGGTTTCATCCTCTATATCAAAATACTGACGCGCCTTCCAACAACCATCTGGGAGTTCTTGCAATCGCTTACGGAAGCTAGTTTCAGAATGATTGACCAACATTTCACATGCTTGGTCTACAGTATCGGAGCTATATTTCTCGACCAAAGATATCATTCGATCCCTAGCGACATTATTTGCAGCTATCATTGAAGAGAGGTCTAAAGCTACCATTTCAGGCGCTCTAACCATGTTTAAGATAGTATCCATAATGTCATGGTTCATCTCACCGCGATCTACAAGTTTGAGCCCAGGAGAAGAAAATCCTTCCGTAAAAATATCTCTGGAATCAGGGCTGAATCCGCCTGGCACCATCGCACCTATGTCATAGACATGTACAAAACATGCACTCCAAGCTACTAACACACCATCAGCATGAATAGGAGCAACAAGATATACGTCCGACGTATGCAAGGCGGCCGTATAGGGACAATTAGTTAGGAACACGTCTCCTTCGTTAATTCGTCCTTCAAACCGTTTAATAACTGCTTTACAGGCCTCCGCGGCACTTGTTAAGTGATGGAGAAATCCTACCCCACCCATTAATAGCGAACCATCAGCACGATAGAGCGATACCATTAAATCATGTCCTTCATTGGTGATCGCACTGCCAGACACATGTTTAAGTGTAATTACTGCCTCATCAATTACTCTATATAGCCTGTGACGTATTATTGAGAACGTAATTGGATCCATGGTCTATCCTCAAGTAAATGTTATTACCATGTTTCGATACCCGTCCATCTTACTAACTTGATTGTCCTGCACCACAATTGTAGTCATTGGCGTGTGAATTACAGCTGGCCCTTTAATTACATTACCAGGGCTAAGAAGGTCAAAATTAAAAATATCAGATTATACCAAAAGAATTGTAGATTAAACAAAAAATTGTAGACTTACAATCATTGCACATTGTATTTTATCGTTAGTTAACGGAAGTTTCTCAACTACAGGGCGCTCCATTAAACCTCGTGCAGTAAGGCGAAACATGGTCATCTCTATTCCAGCAGAACGATACGCAGACCCTTTCCCATATTTTTGTTCATAGAGACCTTCAAAGTCTTTTATAAGGGTAATAACCGATTCCTCGTTAAGAGGGGTCTCTCCACGTACCGGAGTAGTTACTTCGTGCACTTGCCTTCCATAACGCAAGTCAATAGACCAGTCTAATATAATTTCTGACTCGTTGAACCCCTCTTCCTGCAGTTGCAATGTAGCTGAAGATACCATCGATGCGTATATTGAGTTAATCTCTTTATAACTAGCAGGTACAGTCATAGTTTGTGTAATGCTATATTCATGGACAACATCAGCAGATACTAATCCGAATGCACAGTTTACCGATGCTGTATATGTAATAATTATACGCTTAACATTTAGCTCTGCTCCGAAAATCCCACATAACAAGGGACAGCTCCCTCCAAAGGCATGAAGCACAAATTCTCTTGGGTCTAGTCCTCTTTCTACCGTTATCTCATGAATTAGATCTGTAATTTGAGCTGCAGCAATTCTATAAATCCCAATGGCAGCTTGTTCTACTGTGAGTCCTAAAGGATCAGCAATTTTTTTCTTGAAAATTTTCCGTGTACGTTGCAAATCCAGCACAATAGATCCACCAAGGAAATTATCTGGATCCATATAACCTACTAGAATCATTACATCAGTAAGCGTAGGTTCCTCTCCACCTAACCCATAACATATAGGCCCCGGATTGGCGCCCGCGCTTCGAGGCCCAACGCTGGGTATATTGGTAAGTGGATCAAGTGAAATAATACTTCCCCCACCTGCGCCGATTGACACTACTTCTATTTTTGGAGCAACGTAATGAAAGCGATCAACCATTGGTTCGCGAGCATAGTCAAACTCACCATTCCTAATTACACTTACTTTAAATGTTGTCCCTCCCACATCTGCCGCAATAATTTCTTTATCCCCCATAACCTGACCCAAGTACCGGCTACCAATTACACCTGCAGCAGGCCCACACTCAATCATACCTACTGCCCTTTTTGATGCTTCTTTCGCTGGAAGCAGGCCACCATATCCCTGCATAACTAAAATTGGACCAGAGTATCCATCTTTTAATAGTAAATCGTGAAGATTGTTCAGGTAGTTGGCGGCTATATTGCCGGCATAAGCATTAATTACTGTTGTTGAAGTGCGTTCATATTCCCCTGGTACGGGTGCTATTTCGGAAGAAAGTGATACATAAATTTCTGGTGCAATTTTCATTATTTGATCTAAAACCATCTGTTCATGGTTACTATTATAAAAAGACCAAAGGAAACATACTGCAATGGCTTCTACTTTTTTTTCCTCTATTAGCTTCCTTACTGCGTTACATATAGCCGCTTCATCAAGCTCCCTCAATATAGATCCTTTATAATCAACCCTTTCGGGCAAGCCGATTATATGGTCACTATCTACTAGAGGTATTGCCCGATTAGTCGCAACAGGATGTTTAATTCCCTCTTCACTGAGCCCACCCCACCTACCGTAGGCTCCTCTTGTCACTAATAAAGTATCCTCAAAACCTTCTGTTGTTAATAATCCCGTTCTAGCACCATCTCTAGTAAGTACAGTATTATCCACAACAGTAGAACCATGGACTAATAAAGACGTTGAAATAAAAAGCTCCTTTATTGATATACCCATAGTTTCTACAGCAGATGATATTGAACTAATTACACCATCAGCAAAATTTGGAGGTGTTGATAGCGATTTACCAAGAAAGATAGGGCCACCTTCAGAAAAAATTATGGTATCTGTACAAGTTCCTCCAACATCGGTGGCAACCACGTATTTTTTCATTTTTGCACTTTCCACATAAAAGTTAGTTCAGACTAAAAATCTAGAATATCAAATAATGTCTCAAATTGTGACAAAGGGTTCTGCCTAGCTGAATAACGCCAATTTATTCTGTGAAGTTAATCCCTGACAAGAGTAGATAACAAATTGTGTAAATCAGCCTTACCCTCAAAACCAATTCCTGGCTCTTCTGGTAAATTTACAAAACCATTTTCAATTAGGTTGGAATCTGAAAACCCGCCAAAAGGTTGGAATACTCCCGGATAGGATTCACACCCACCCAACTTAAAAGCACCCGTTAAAGCTAATGACAATAAATTCCCCCCATGAGGGAAAAACTGCTCTACGGACCAACCATTTGAACTCATCATCTTAATGATCTCAATATTTTCTGTTACGCCATACGCCAACGAAGGATCGAACTGGACATAGTCTACATTGGATCGAAGCCCAGCATGACGCAAAAGGTTAGTTGCATCTTGCAATGAAAACAAATTTTCACCTGTGGCAATGGCATTACGATACCTAGCCACCACTTCCGCATTCAATGAAAAATCCAGAGGGTCACCAGGCTCCTCAAACCAACGAAGCCCATAACTTTCCAAGGCATCCGCATATTGGAAGGCTCTTCTTCTATCAAACCTTCCATTAGCGTCAACTGCTAGTTTGTCACCTGATCCCAACAATTCGAGTGCAGCATCAATTCTCTTTAGATCCTGATCAAGGCTCATGCCACCAATTTTGATTTTAACCCAAGTATAACCATTATCTAGGTATTTATTCACCTCATCTCTTAAACCTTTGATACCTTTTTCCGCATCATAATAACCACCTGCTGCGTAAACAAATACCTTACTTTGAGCCCCTTGGCCTCCGAGCAGCTTCCAAAGCGGAGTTTCAGCAATTTTGGCAACGGCGTCCCAAATTGCAATTTCTATAGCGGCAACCGCAATTGCCCTTTCACCATGCCCTCCAGGCTTTTCATTTTTTAACATCGCAGCTTTTAACTTAACTGGATCAAAATTATTTCCCTTTTTGTTTATATATTCGTCTGGCTTTAATTCCATTATACGCGGGGTCAAACGATTATTAATTAGATCGCTTTGAGAATATCTTCCATTTGAATTAAAACCAAAACCTATTACACGCTTTCCCTCCTTTATTATATCAGTAATTACGGCCACTGCGCTTATATTCATGTTACTGAAATCAACCACGGCATTCCGAATAGATGAGTGTATAGGAATGGATTTTTCTCGTATCTCAAGAATCTGCATTACTTAGTAAACTCCATGCTATCTTCTTTGCAAAGTTGGCTTATAAACTTAGCTTCTGCTTGCGCTTCTTCCACAGAAACGAGATTGAAATTATAAATATCCGAAGGTTGAGATTGCCCAAATTTCCAAAATTCTGAGGACGGAACCGTAAATGGGTTAATAAAGCCTCCTAATGTTAAGGTATCATTTAGCAGAACGATTGGCGTTTGCCCGCACAAATTTACTGCGCCAATGGGATATCCATGATCTATTGTATTTGAAGGGTCTGAGCCATTTTCAGGAGCTTTATTTGTTGCCTTATCTGAGAAAGTCCACTCCGGACCTTCTAACCTAAATCCTACTCGATTACTTTTAGGAGAAACTTTCCAGTCACTACTTAAAAATGTCTTATAACTATATTCATCAATCCAATCATCATTGGGGCCTGCACAAACGTTAATTTTCCATTGCCTATTTTTGGCTATTATTGGTCGGCAATTTTCCATAATACGAAGACCGCTACTACTATTCGATTCGTTTTTATCAGAACTAATGATATCTCCCTTTTTAATGGGTCGACCTTCAAATCCCCCGCACTGACCAAGGACAAACGTTGAGCACGACCCTAAAAATTCAGGGACATCTATGCCCCCGCCACTAAAGGCTATATATGACCGTGCACCCCTTATAGCTGACTTCAGCTCCAATACCTGACCTGAGTGAACCTGAATACTTTCCCATAGAGGTACATTTTTCCCGTCGAGAGTTGGTTGCATGTCGGATCCACAGATAGCAATAATGTTTGATTTCTTAAAACATAGACTGGGACCAATAAATTGGCACTCTAGAGCAGGTTGTCCGGGAGAATTACCCACCAAAATGTTTGCTAAGCGAAAAGACCAATGATCAAGCGGACCCGACGGCGGAAAACCCATGCCAAAAGCGCCTACTCGTCCCGGGTAATCCTGAATGCAAGTCTCGAGACCAGGTTTTAATACTTCAAACATTATAGAAGTATCCGGGAAAAAGCATTTAGTTCACATTTCATGCACAATGCTATTAACATAATTGAATTTCTATTATTCATTCTTTAATGCCATTAAAACCTTGCTTTACTGCCAACCGACACAGCCCACCTTTTATAGGCACCGACTGAAAACTTTTGATATGCAGTAATATTAAATTCGTAACTCCCATCTTCTATTCGCTTTTCAATATACTCAAACTCCTCCAGATCTATCGGCATAAATTTTACCCGATCAGCGGCATTTAAAAGAACAACTTTATCCTTAAATATCGCATGTTTTTGTTTAGGGTCCCAAAGGGGTATCGGAATTCGGCCTATCAAATTATAACCTCCAGGGCCGGGCGTTGTATAAATAGAAGTTGAGAGACCCCCTACGCCAATTGCACCCAGAGTCGTCCACGTACGCGGGGGATTATACTTCGGTGACGTTAAAAAACATCTGGGATCAAGAGCCCTCATCAATGGCAATCCTGGTGTAGAACATACTGCAACAACCCAATGTTCGGTACCTGAGTGCACCCGAACCAGTTGTTTTTCATCTGTTAGAGAATTTATGTGGGCGACAAATTTTGGATCATACTCTCTTTGTTTAATTTTTTCACTATAGTCTTTAATGCACCAACGAGTCTCTGAATCTAGGTATAACGCCGGTATATAAACTACACGACTATCAAGAATTAATTTGTCTACTGACCCTATTCCTTCTACTAACTTCTGCAGTTCTTTAACTAAATCCAGATATGTAATTCGATCAAAATCATATTCCACAACTACAGAGTTATATGATGGATTCGTATCCAGCACCCCGTCAATTACACCTTCTTTTAAAATTGCAGTAAGGCCAAGAGCCATAAAGTTAAGGTCTATGCTCGCATCATCTCCGAACTGCACCATTGCAAAATGATCACCGCACGGAGAAAAATTGGGTGTGTCAAATTTCATTCTATACTTCCTTCATTACACACACTATCAAGATCCCGTCGAAGTTTTTGGGCTTCCTCTACGGATATACATCTAAACTTAAAAAGATCATTTGGCTTAGATTGTGCTAATTTCCAAAATGCTGCGGACGGAACCGTAAAGGGATTAATGAAACCTCCAGCACTTGGTGCATCGTTTACTAAAATTATGGGTGTTTGGCCACATAAGTTGACAGAACCTACAGGATAGCCGTGGTCTAAAATATTCGATGGATGCTCGCCATGCTCAGGTCCTTTATTAATTGCCTTCTCTGCAAAGGTTAGGTCTGGCCCTTCAAGCCTATAGCCTGTTCGGTTACTCCTTGATTGAAGTTTCCACTCGCTATCAAAGAATATCTTTATTCCAGCTTTATCAATCCAATCGTCATTAGGCCCCAATACTATTTCGATTTCCCAACGTCCGTCAGTACTAATTGAAGGTCTGCAAGATTGTCTAACCTGTCTTCCTTGCATCGGAGCTTCATTAGAAATACCTGTTTTTATTATTTGATTAGCCTTTAAGGCGTGCCCTTCTAGGCCTCCAACGCCCGCCATATGAAATGTAGACCGAGATCCCAAAACATCAGGCACATCTATCCCTCCTGAAACAGCAAGGTATGCACGCGCTCCCTTAGTTGCAAAACCACAAGTTAACTCCTGCCCCCCTTTGACCAGAATGCTTTTCCACATTGGCATGGATTCTCCGTCGATTTTTGAATTCATATCTGCCCCACACATGGCAACAACACAATCTTCAGTAAAAAAAAGTGTCGGCCCCATAAATTGGCATTCAAGCCCCGCAGCAGTTTCCTTATTTCCTACCAATAGGTTAGCAAGACGGAAAGACCACATATCGAATGGCCCCGATGGGGGAAATCCTTGTTCCCAAAATCCAAACCTTCCCGGAAAATCTTGAACGGCAGTTTCTAGCCCTGGCTTGAGTACTTCGATTTTTACTGTCATTTCTAAAATCGTTCCTTCATATCCAATGTAGATAACCACTTATGATATTCTCGAATAGAAAACTTGGCATAATTGGACACGTTATGCACGTAGCTCCCATCTTTAACGCGATTTTCCACATAATCATATTCTTCGCGGCCTACAGGAAAAAAGCGAACACGGTCTCCAGGTCTTAATAATGCTAAGTCATCTTTAAATGCTGCTAAACGCTGCTCCATATCACAAACTGGAACCGGCGTATGTCCTATAATCTGATAACCGCCAGGAGTATTTGCAGGATAAACACAAGTAACTGAGCCACCATAACCTACTGTCCCTTTTGGTGTCCAAGTTCGGGGAGGGTTATATTTTGGGGCGGTCAGTCGACAACGCGGGTCAAGTGCAATTAATGAAGCAAGGCCGGGATAAAACCCCAAGGCGGCAACCCAGTACTCTGTCCCAGAATGAATCCTTTCCAACTGTGCATAATTCTCGAGCTTGTTAAGCCTCACCATTAAATCTGGGTCGTATTCTTTTTTATTAATTTTTTCACAATAATCTTCCCAACAAGCTTTTGTTACATGGTCACAATAAAGTACCGGTATATAATAAATTGGACTTAAAAGTTCGACATCTTCTAACGACCCCATTTGATGGTAATGCTCCAAAACAACCTTTTTTAAATCATCAAAGGATATTTTATCTGGTTCATAACTAACAACGATGGAGGCCATGTTTGGTAAAAGCTCAATAATACCACTTATATTTGCCTCACGAATTTTTGAGCAGAGTGCATGAACAAGAAAATTTAGATCGAAATTCAATTCATTACCCAGTTCCATTTCGATAAAACGATCACCACCAGGCAAAATTTTTGGTTCATCATAAATCACTTTTTGAATACTCCTCGGTCATCAACCTAGAATACTTCTCAAATCTACAAACTAACACAACGAATTGTTATACTTTGTATACTGAGATACCGTCACACACCAGACAACAATGATTACGACTCTATTGCCAAGCAAATCATCTAAACAAGTGGAGAATTCGCCGTGCCTAACTTAACAGCATTAAAGACAGACACACCGTGGTTTCGCCTGAAAGCAAGTGAAGCAGATTGGAAAAATGAAGACCCAATTATTTTAGCTCGGATTCTTGAGCAATTACTTGTAATCAGAAAATTTGAAGAAAAAATTTTAGAACTGTTTAAGTCTGGATGTGTTCATGGCCCAGCGCATGCAAGTATTGGGCAGGAAGGTGGCTCAATTGCAGCCATCTCATCACTGAGACCGGGAGATAAAATAAATGGCACGCACCGTGCACATCATCAATTTTTGTCGAGGTTTCTTTTTCATGAAATGCCTATAAATTATGACCCACGCGATGATGAACTTTCCCCCTCTATGCAAGAAACTATTTTTAGATCCATGGCTGAAATTATGGGTCTTACTCCTGGTTATTGCGGTGGAAGGGGAGGCTCAATGCATATGCGACGAGATGAGGCAGGCGTTTTGGGAACAAATGCGATTGTCGGCGGGAATCCACCTCAAGCTGCCGGTTACGCCCTAGCAGATAAATTGCAGGCTTCAGATAATATAACCGTGACGTTTTTTGGCGATGGGGCGATGCAAAACGGCGCTGCTTACGAAGCCATGAATATGGCAGCTTTATATGACCTGCCGATGATTTTTATTGTTGAAAACAATCTATATGGCGTGTCCACGCATGTAAGTGATACTACCAGAGAAACAAGATTGTCTGCGCGGGGCCAGGGTCTTGCTATGCCATCTTTAGAAGTAGACGGTATGAACGTAATGTCTATGAGAAAGGCGGTGGAGTGGTCTTTAAACCAAATTAAAAATGATAAAGGGCCCGTCCTGATTGAATCTCAAACGTATCGTTTTTTTCACCAGCACGGCCCAATGCGTGGCAGTGCATTTGGTTATAGGGATAAACAGGAAGAGCAGTCCTGGCGAGAAAGGGATCCTTTCCTAACACTTCCCAAAAAATTGCTTGCACTTGGTATTATAGATAACGATAAACTGGATTTTATGACACAGAAAGCTGATAAAAGCGTTGTTGATGCCTCAGCTTCCTTGACTGAAACGGAGCCTGAATCAAATCAACTTAGAATTATACCCTCACTGTGGCCCAACGCTGACACTGTAGAAAGTGGCATAAGGGGAGATTTAAGCGAATTAGCTAATGCCACAATGATGGAAGTTGACGATATCGACCCAAGTAATTCCCAAAATATTAAATTTGTTGAGGCGATGGCAATCGCCCAACTTAACGCGATGGAACGCGACGAAACAGTTATTATAATGGGAGAAGATGTCCACCGATTAAACGGTGGAACGGTGGGAGCCACTAAAGGTATAGCAGAAAAGTTTCCAGATCGGCTTATTGGGACACCTATTGCAGAAAATGGATTTACTGGTATGGGCCTCGGGGCGGCAGTTAATGGCCTAAGACCTATAATTGAAATAATGTATGCAGACTTTTGCCTAGTAGCAGCCGATCAACTTTTTAATCAAATTGCAAAAGTGAGGCACATGTTTGGCGGAACCTCACCCGTCCCTCTAGTAGTCCGAATAAGAGCTGCTGGTGGGCATGGTTATGGGTCACAACACTCCATGGATCCTAGCGGGCTATTTTCTCTATGGCCTGGCTGGCGCGTAATTGCCCCTACTACACCCTTTGATTATATAGGATTATTTAACTCTGCTATATTATGTGATGACCCCGTTGTTATTATTGAAAGTCAAACTCTTTACCAAACGGAGGGGCCCGTACCAACAGATAACCTAGATTTCTGCATACCTTTTGGAAGGGGCAGAATTATACGATCTGGTTCTGACTGCACAATTATTGCGTGTGGTAATATGGTACCATTGTCTCTTGAAGCGAACACCATCAGCGACGTGAATGCTGAAATTATTGACACCAGAACTTTAGACACTTTA
>CAYRUX010000086.1:0-3905 GCA_964427515.1 uncultured Rhizobiaceae bacterium | reverse complement strand
GCATTGGAAGACGAGATAAAAATTCTCATTAAGTCCAAACGTTTGAGCTACGATAAGATAAAGTCAAGGGGTTCAGTTCGGTGGAATATAACATGTAAAATCATGCCATAATGCTACCTAAACCATTAAAATGAATGGTTGGCACGGCTGGGATTGAACCAGCGACCACTACGATGTCAACGTAGTGCTCTCCCGCTGAGCTACTGGAAGAACAGAGCCCTTTCCCACTCAACGCCTTAGATAAACTTAAAGAATCATAGCCCCTGTGTGCCTCCTGTCAATGACAGGAAATCTAATTAAACATAAAAAATGAAACCTGAGTGTCCCAAAAGTGTCCCACGAATAAACATTTGGAAAAATACATAAGACCTAACTTATATGCCTCACTATTCATTAGTTTCATATGGTGGGGGCATGTGTGGGCCAGTGCCCCTCTGTACGTTATATATTATGGCTGCTTACACAGAGGGAGTATTTGAAAATGAGAAGTGGTATAGATGGGACTGACTCAGCTTCTGGTTTATTGAAGTTGCTTTCTATTCTATCGGTATCCTCTACGCTTTCTGACGGCGTAATCGCCGATTTTCCCGAATGAGGTACATCACACATGCAACTGACCCAATGCTAAAGACTGGCCACGCAACACAGAACACCCAGACATTGACCTCTTCGTAACTAATTCCAAAAATATCAGCAAGTTTGTAAAGCCAATAAACGGCAAGCTCAAAAAGAAAATCAACCCAAGGAATATTACTATTTGCCATAACCTAAACCGCTTACTGTTTTGATTACTGGCTAGCCTATGTCCAAAATGTGGCATTCGTGTGGTATAAGGAATGGGGCCGTCCATATAAAACAAGAGACAGGGGTAGTCAGGAGCTGAATAGATTATAACCGTCATCCATAGTTTTTTACTGTTGTTAAACTTTTACGTATTTTATCAACGGCATGTTTTGCGACTTGTTCGAAATCAACTTCTTGGCCATATTTTTTTGCTAAGATCGAAAGAATTATTCCAAGTAGCAGTCCAACCCATATAGGTCCTCCAATCGTAGCTGAAGTTCCTAGAACAATACCACTCATTATACCGCCTCGAATAAGTGCATTCCGGACTTCTTTTGCTCCCTCGTCTTTAGAGCGCCCATTTCGGTGGAAATCAAGTGCTGCTGCAATAACAATTACAATTGCTAGAATAGGATTTGCAGAAACGACAGCAGAAACACCAAAGGCTCCTAATGATTCCCAAAAACGCTTACGGTCACCTTTGCTCCAACCCAGAAGAATAGCTATTGCTGGAACTGCGGCTCCTAACACTTCAACAGCATTGAATGTAACTACGTCATTAAAAAATTCTTGGCTAATACCAAGTTGACCAGCAAACGATACAGCACTTTCGTACCCTTCCTTTGTGAATGTAAACAATGGAAGGCCAGATGCAGAGGACATGTCGGATGCCAGAGCTTTGAAAGCCTGCAAAGCGATTTCCGCATGGGAAGCATCAGGAAGTGCGTGGGCCGCTGCTGAAAAGGCCTCTGGGATTGTATGGCCACCAAACAGTCTATGTATTTCTGGAGACACATAAGCTGGCCCGCTGACGAGACCCAGTGCAAAATCACCATCCATAGCTTTGGTAACCGCATTGGAAAGATTATTAAATTCCTTCCCTGCCCAACTAGAGAAGTGTTCCGCAACTTCTGGGGTGGAAAGCGCAGTGGTGAGGTAAAGCACAGCATCTTTTTTCGCATGACTACCTAATTCAACACCCTTAGCAAAAAGGTCCTTAGTACCCTTTGCAGTTTTTTCACCTAAGGACCTTTGCTGATTTTTGAAATCAATGTCGTCAAACAGCTCCGAGAGTTGCTTTCTCACCCTTCTGAAGGATTTATCGGAGTTATGGAAAGCTTTCATCAACTACTTCCCTCTTTTTTAGAGTAGTGGATACAAGAATAGCCAAAAACGAGTGATGTAAATATTTGCTTTATTTAAAAAAAGTGTAAGTGAATTTAATTCAAAATGATAGCCCCCAGATAACCGCCTTTTCTATGGCTTATAAAACTGGGCGGGAGTAAGATTTGTATCTACAAAGCAAGAGACAGGGGTAGTTATGTTGAACCATACGACCGGTCTGAATGAACTTGTTGACCACCTTGCTGAAAATATTACAGCAGGCGAACATCGCCAGCGCAAAAGGACTGCTGAAGAGAATAAGCGTTTTATCCATTCCCTTACCAAGATACTGACTGATGTGTGGGAGGGCATGTCCATCAGCCCTTATTACGAATGCGTCATCAATAGAAAAAAGAATACCTACTCTGGACCTGTACGCTACCGTGATGCAAACCTGACCTACCGGATACACAAAGCAGCCTTTGACGGCCTTCTTAAGTTAAACCTTATTCGCATAACGCATGGCGGTTATTACAACCGTCAGACTAGGGAAGGAGTGGTCACACGCTATAAGGCGACTCATGACCTTGTAACCCGGCTTAGCAAATTAAAAGGCCATCCTGCAATTGTACTTCTTCCAGACTTGCATACAGAAACTGTCATCCTTAGAGATAAGGTAGATAAAAGAAAAACAAGTATTGATTATGACGAGACGCCAGAGACTCAGTTATTTCGAAGTAATCTTAAAAAAATTAATGCAGTCCTTGCCGGCCACTGGGCTGACTTAGAACTTACCCAAGAGCAATTTACTAAACTTCAAGAGAGGCTTCTTCTTGATACTGAAAAACAGCCTGTCAATTTTGCACGCCGTACCATTGTCCGTATTTTTAGTAATGGATCCTTTAGAGAGGGTGGCCGGTTCTATCGGGGTTGGTGGGAGAATGTGCCAAGTGAATGCCGGCGTTACATTACCCTCGATAGCAAAAGAACATATGAGTACGACTACTCGCAGCTTAACCCCCACATCATTTATGCGCTCCAGAATCAGGAGTTGGGCAGTGAAGATGCGTATGGTCGCGTTCTAGACGGACACCACCGGGATATAGTCAAACAGGCATTCAATGCCATGCTGCAGGCTAAACGGGACCTTGCACGATGCCCCGCCAAACTCGATATCAGTAAACTTGGCATGACATGGGGTGGGCTTAAGGCAGCTATTTTAAATGCGCATCAGCCTATCGCCGGCCACTTCTTCACAGGAATAGGCAACAGGTTGCAATATGAAGACAGCTGCCTTGCCGAAGATGTCATGCTGTCATTTGCAAAGATTGATGCCCCTGCACTTCCCGTTCATGACAGCTTTATCATGCACCATGGATATGGGGGTGAACTAGAAGAGAAAATGCGTAAGGCCTTCTTTGAAAGATACGGTCGGAATATACCGGTCAAACAGGAGCTTTTTAAAGTTGTAGCAAAGACAGAGTTGGAGGACCTATCTGTAGAATCTATTTTAGCAGACAGAGAGAAATACAAAGACTGGCACGCCCGTAATGACCAGTGGTTTAAAGAAGGGGGAAATATCAGACATCAATTAAGACTGCAAAAAGACATCTACTCAGAAGATTAAACATTTTCTAACAATGCCCTTAAACAGTTCCTAGAACGCCCGTAGAGCCTCGTACAGGGCCTTAAGTCATAATTGCATACCTCAACCTCATGATTTATTCTATATAGTGATAAGTTGTTGTTATATTTAGATATTTTAGAGGGTTTCCTTAAATCCGTAGTATTTCAGGGGTTCTTTTTTTTATCTAATTCACTTACACTTTCCCTATGAAGAAAAGCTGGTCACTTCTGGTCGTGCTGTTCGTTGTCCTTGCTGTGGGTATCTCTGCCTGTAAAAGGAATAACAAGAGTTTTGTCTATCAGGCATATTCAGGTATCGAACCTAATATGAGTGTGTTGCAGGCGAAGGATTACTGTGGCGCAGTTGCAACCAATGCTAAGATTGGTGCTAA
>CAYRUX010000085.1:0-7175 GCA_964427515.1 uncultured Rhizobiaceae bacterium | reverse complement strand
AATTCCCCATTCGAATGAACGGCCAAGTCTCTTTTGAACCTCCTTGTGAAATTCACTTCCCCAAGCCTCATCGAGAGGTCGTCCAGCATAAGCTGCACGCATGCCAAGCGGCCCTCCCGTCGGCATGGCACTCCATTTTGCACCTCTAACGAAACCTCGACTTGCATCTGATTCATAGAATTCCATACAATGAATTAATTGTCCTGCGGGTCCCAACCAACTTTCTAAATCTTCCTCAAAATAACCGATTACTGACGCCCAAGGGTGCATCATCAAGTTTTTACCAACCAATCCAGATGAATTCGCTAGTCCATTTGGATATTTATCATTTTCAGATAGTAATAAAAGCCTCGGCGTTCCTATTCCATTTCCACAAATGATGACTGCTTCCGCTTCGTGAACGAATTCTTTTCCTTCAAAGTCTTGATATATTATTCCAGATGCCAGACCTAAATTATTCGTAGTTATACGTTGAACTCTTGCTCCCGTTACAAGATTGGCTCCATGCTTTATGGCGTCTGGCCAATGTGTGATATTTGTGGAGCCTTTTGCCAGTTCGGGGCAACCATGCAAACAAGTGCCGCGCCGTGCACATTGGCTTTGATTCCGGTACGGTTTGGATGGTATGGCCTGCGGTCCCGGCCACCAGTGCCAGCCAAGTTTATTTAATCCTTTGACAGCTTTACGACCAACTTTCCCTAGAGGAAATGGCGGCAGGGGAGGAGCTGTCATCGGAGGGTAGGCGGGGTCACCCCCTAAACCTGATACACCCATTTCGATATCGGCAATATCGTAAAAAGGTTCAAGGTCAAAATAACTAATTGGCCAATCGTCAGCAACACCGTCCAAGCTATGAACCCGGAAATCAGAAATTGTTGCACGTTGCCACTGAGCCGCAAATATGATTGTGCTGCCACCAACGGCGTTATACATCAAGGGATTAACATCAGATTCATCGACGTTAATCGGATAGTCTCCAGGAAGTTGTCTAATGTTTGGATTTGGATGCCAGCGCTTATGCGCCATAAACTCCCATTCTAGTTGGTCGCCATAATATTCGTCTTTGTTAACTTCAGGGCCCTGTTCAAAACAAGTAACTTTAAGACCGGCTTCTGCTAAATGCTTTGACGCGATTGAACCAGAAGCGCCCGCACCGATAACAATAATGTCAGACTGTGGTTTTTCCATTTCATCAGTTTATCACTAACTATTATGTGATGTAAGTTGAGTCTGCAAATTCGTTTATTAAAATGGTCAAAAGGGCACTAATTTTCCGAGAAATTAGATTTTTGCAGATTGCCACGAGTGAGTTAACGCAAATCTATGACTTCAAGTATAAAGTGTTTAAATATTGTGTTCCTAGTCAAGCCATAAGATTGTGGCAATTGCCCTTCGATATAGCTATTTATTGGTAATAAAGTATTACCTCTACAATTATCGTGACAAACGAAAAAATGCATTTTTCAACTTGCAGCAATTTGTTAAATTACGCATGTAGCACATTAATTGAGGATTTGAGATGCATTGATGTGGGGCATAAAATGTTAACTAGCTAATAATATTATATAAAATATTGTATTTTAATTTTTGATTTGGAGCCAAGAATTGTGAATAAGCGTAAGCATGCAGAAATATCTGGTGGTGGGTTCACTGGTTTAACATTAGCCACAGCGCTAGCGCAGCGAGGTTGGACCGTCCGAGTTCACGAACGTTCAGAAGAAGTTCGAGCTTTTGGTGCGGGCATATGGATATGGGAGAATGGCGTGCGTGTCCTTAATGCAATAGGGGCTGCCGACGAAGCACTTACTGATTGCACTGAGGCGACGGATTGGAGGAGCTGGGACAAGCATGGGCGCTTGATTGATAGTATAGCTTTTGGACCACCTTATTCACGAGTATTTTGTTTGCCTAGGCAACAACTTTTGCAAGCAATGCTGTCTGCAGCTTCGAGAATTGGAGTAGAAGTAGTTACTAATTCAGAAGTTGTAGGTGCAGACCCTAAAGGAAAATTAGTTACGGCTAATGGACATACGTATGAGGCAGATCTGGTTGTAGCGGCAGATGGTATCCGTTCCAAAATACGTGATTCTCTGGGTCTTTTGCTGAGAAGACGGGAACATGTAGACGGAGCAATTCGTCTTTTGGTTCCACATCTAGCGAGCGAATATGATGAAAAAGAATCTATACGCATTAAGGAGTGGTGGTATGGAAGTAGACGAGTTTTGTATACGCCATGTAATCGAGATGTGTTTTATATTTGTTTAACCATGCAGGTAAAAGATAAGGAGGCAAATTCCATACCCATTCGAAAGGATGTATGGAAAAAATGCTTTCCACATCTTGAGTCAATAATTGACCGCTTTGGTGATGAAGGCCGTTATGACCGCTTTGAAACTACCAAGTTGAAAAAGTGGTCCAAAGGGCGTGTTGCAATACTTGGGGATGCAGCCCATTCAATGTCACCGGGTCTTGGTCAGGGTTGCGGAACATCGATTGTAAATGCACTCGCTTTGGCTAATATGCTGAGTGATGATAGGGATATTGAAAGCACACTTAACCTATGGGAATCTCGCCAGAGACCACTTGCGGAGCATACCCAACTTTGGTCAAAAATTACTTGGCCACTAAGCACCTGGCCAGCCTGGTGTGCACGAGTTTATTACAATTTACCTGTGGGGGCTTCTTGGATTGCACGTCAAAGGAGAAGGCCGTCTGAACACATAGTCTATGGTACAGAGAACGTGCCTGTTTGGGTGCCAGAACGATATGGAGACGAGGCAGGGGTTAGTCTTTAACCTAAACTAGGAGTCTGTTGCAAAAATGGCGTGGATGCGATCAATTGATTCGGATCCATAGGCGACTGAACCGATGGGCACAGCATCCTCTATTGCTTCTATGATTTTGCCTGTCCAAATTGGACCAAATGCACCGCAGAGCTCTATCAGTTGCACATCATCATCAACAAGATGTTTTGCAGCATCTAAGCTTTGCTCAAGAGATGATATGCCGATTGTGGTCATTCTAAATGTTGAACTTTCCATGACGTGGACATTCCTTTTGGGATCAAGGCCGTCACCTTTTACAATAAAACCAAAGTTTGTTAACGCCATTTCAAATGGTTCCAAGTTTTGTTAATTAAGCATCAAGTAGATCGCTAATTTTGGTGCCACACCAGCCTTCTTCTCTTCGTTGCCAATAGCTGTCAATTAGCCGGGACGTGACCATGCCCGGAGCTCCGTTACCAAGAGGTTTGTCATCAATTGCAGTGATAGGCATAACTCCGCCTGCAGACGAGGTGGCAAATGCTTCATCTGCTTCTACTAACTCATGAGGTTTTACTTTTCGGAGTTTATAAGGGATATTTTCCATGTCGCAAAGTTCTATAACGGACTTTCTTGACATTCCAAGTAAACAATTTTCATCTGGTGTTGAACATACGCCGTTTTTAACCACCCAAATATTGTATCCTGGGCCTTCCGCTAGATTACCATCTGCGGCGCATAAAACCGCATCATCTCTGCCCGCTTCATAGGCTTGATATTGAGCTTGTATTAAATCTCCCCAGTGAAAATTTTTAAATCTTGCATCAACAGCCTTGCTTGAAATTCTTTCAATATCAGCCATGTGTATATTGACGCCAGCCTTGCTTTTTTCTTCTCCCCAAAGCCATACGTATGGTACTACGTAACAGGCAAATTGATTTTCACAAAGTCTGGGATCTCTTGAACCTTCGGGATATTCTCCTCTGGTAACATGCATATGAATAAAGCTACCCTCTTCACATTCAGCTCTTCGAGTACATTCAGCAAGTATTTTTGCCGTCTCATCATTTGGATATGGATTTTTTAGATGAAAACCTGCACATGAGGCAGAAAAGCGATCAAGATGCTCATCCAATTTAAATATATAGCCTTTCCAGGATGAAGTTACATCATACACGACGTCACTATGCAGAAACCCAGTATCAAAGATAGAAATTTTAGCATTATCAAGGTCGACAAATTCATCATTAATATAAACACAGCCTTGAGCCATTTTTCTTTCCCTCCTTAACATTCCCAATCAAATGTTCTATTTACCTCAAACTACCACGTTAATTGTGGCTTAAAGGTTCTCAAAATAGAAGCATTTTTATACATCGCTATATTGCCTGTAATAAGCCACGCACATTCTTTTTGATTTATCATATCTTAATTAAAATGATATTCTAACTAAATAAACTTTTACTAGCATTTACTTATTGGCCGTGCCGCCTTGCCAGCAACTGAAGGCCTAAGCGCCTCCCAAGTATTATATATAGCTTCATGTGCCTGCCAGGTTTCAAGGGCTAGAATGCGTACTACTATGAGGTTGCCAATACGGGTAACGCCAATTTCTGTATTTATTATATCTTCTGATAGCTTTAATACGCCATCTTCTAAGTGCTTTGGTAAATCGGGTGAATAACCAAAGACAGTTGCAGAATGGAAAGCGCCATTCCAAAGGCGTGGTAGTGCAGCAACTGAAGCTGGGGTCTCTGCTGTTATGCGTTCTATAGCAATAGGACAACTATCAATAGAAATTTCAAACTCTGAAGATAAAGCGTGAAATTTAAAAGCTTCACCAGTACCGTAGTGAATGCGACCAGCAGAAATCATATCGGTAGCAAATAGTCTGGAGTCTTCTTTCATTGAAATCCGGGTTACGCGATTAACCCGGCTGTTCTCAAATGGAATAGCCTCATCGGGGTAGTACTCAAGCAAGGCTTTGGAGCCAACTTCGATTTCTACAAACTCACGAGAAATTCCGTTATCTATACATTTGTAAAATTTATTAGAAGCGGTGGTTGTAAATAGTGTCCTAGTATCTGAGTCGAGTGTAGCATAAAAATGGGAAATATCGCCTTCCACGAATCCCCCCGAACTATTAAGAAGTAGCATAAAGGGTTGGTCGTCATGGTCTTGATAATGATATCCCTGCCACTGAAATGGTATGCGCCAAGAGTGAGGATCAATTTCTGTGCGACCGTTTCTTAAAAGGGCATGGACATTCATTAAAGCATGTTTCCCAACGACCCAATCTGGATCAGGGAGTATTGGCTCATGCATTACTATGACCCTCCTTTAAAACTTCAGTCCAACAAAAGAACATCTTGCTCTATCCATGAAATTATTTTTTCTAATCCAACGCCAGCACGCATATCAGAAAAATAATAAGGTTTGGCTCCTCGCATTAATTTTGCATCTCTATCCATGACGTCTAGGTCTGCGCCTACATAAGGCGCGAGGTCAATCTTATTGATCACTAATAAAGGAGATTTTGTTATTCCTGGGCCACCTTTTCTGGGAATTTTATCTCCCTCTGCGACATCAATTACATAGATATGACTATCAACTAACTCAGGGCTGAATGTAGCTGCAAGATTGTCGCCTCCACTTTCTAGAAATATTATTTCTAAGTCGTTATAGTGGGACGCCATTTCTTCAATAGCATGAGCATTCATCGAAACATCTTCTCTAATTGCCGTATGAGGGCACCCACCGGTTTCGACCCCTACCACTCTCTCTGGGGCAATGGCTCCGCTTTTAATGACAAACTCGGCATCTTCCTTAGTGTAAATATCGTTTGTGATAGCTGCGATGGAATGATTTTTGCCCATTTCTCGACAAAGGGCAACAAGTAGGGCTGTTTTACCCGAACCTACTGGCCCACCAATTCCAAGTCTTATAGGTTTACGCATTTTAATTTCCTCATAATATTAGATGGAGATTGGACAGTTAGGACATGCAGAGGCGAGTGTGTAGGCGTTCGTGGTTCATACTAGCGACGTCTAACGCTGCCATGGAAGTTCCCATTTCTTCCATTTTGGTTTTCTGGGAAATTTCTGTTGCCTTTATTATAAGTGGCCATGCTTCCAGAATTATTTTTTGTGTTTCAATCTGGCCCAGTGGTATGATCCTTGACGCGACACTAGCTAAATTCGAAAAAGAAGCTTGTAGGAAGGATGTCACCGTTTCCTTTTCAGGCAATCTCATGTCTCCTGCAGCTACTCCAAATATTACTGATTGGTGACCACTGCATCGCTTTGTCTGAATCGCATTTTGAAAGGATTTTAAATTTATTGGTTCGAATATATTTTGGATCGCCGATAAGAGCGCGTGACCCATTTTATCCGATGCTTCCCGGGATTCTCGAGTAAGTTTAAGTGCGCCTGTCACATTATCTAATTTGACTAAGGCATTAATATTATTTTTCTGTATCAGTCGATGCGCATGTGCAACAGCTGCACCATCAGCACTAGCAACCCCATATAAGAGCCAGTCTCGGCACGCACTTTCAAACGATTTTGCATCCGAAACTTGCTCGCTGTCTATCCATGTTTCAAATCCATAGGAGTGGTTAAAAGCACCAGTAGGAAATGAAGAGTTCGCGACTTGAAGAAAATATAGCAAGCGCTCATTTGATTTAATGTCCATGGTGGTGGTCTCCTATGTGAGATCCATACCGCTGCCCTATAAATGGTATCGTTTTTCGATCAAATTTAATACCAAGACGATTTAGTACATCAGCCACCATGGCGTCTGCCGGAGTTAGTATTGAATCGTCAGAAAATCTTACAGGTCTATGTAGGTTGCCGAGTTGATACCCGGCTATGCTGCCAGATATCTCACTCTTCGGCTTAATTACAAATAATTCTTCCACAGCAGCTTTCACAATTATTGCAACATTGCCTTCAATTTTAAGTACATCGCCATCATTAAGCTCTGTGCCGCGTTCCATTGAAATGCGCAGTGAACGCCCACCTACGGTTGTTCCAACCATGTGTGGACTTGCACGCTCCTCAGAATTTAATAGCAGAGGATCCTTGACTAAAGCACGGCTTTTAAAATCAGAAATCGTTCCCAGAACTGAGGTTATTACACTCATCCTCTAATCGGACACTAAAATTAATTAAACTCTCATCGGAAAAAATAGAGCTGGCTTAAGGGAAGAGTTTTTGCAGGTTTTACTGTAATTCTCTCGCCATCAATATAAACATAGTACGTTTCAGGGTCTATTTCGATATTGGGCATATAATCATTATGTACCATATCTCTTTTGGAAATAGTTCTAGTTCTCATTATAGGTGCCAACGTCTGGTGTGTTCTTAACTTGTCTTCAAGGCCATTCTCAATTGCAGCCTTAGTTACAAAAGA
>CAYRUX010000084.1:0-9708 GCA_964427515.1 uncultured Rhizobiaceae bacterium | reverse complement strand
GGAGAAGCACTGGATGCTTTAGCTGCAGATGATATTATTAAAAGTTCGATGCCGGGTGAAATGTACAAAGTCTATGAACATTACAAACGAGATGAGTGGGCAAGGTTCAATGCGACCGTGACAGAATGGGACTTAGATTCCTATTTAGACTGTCTTCCCTAGGGCAATCAAATTACGGCGACAGGTTAAAGGAGTATTAAATATGTGTGGTATTGCCGGGTTAATTCATAGAGATGGAAGTGCTGACATTGGCATCGAAATGACTTCAATGCTGCAGGCGCTTAAGCATAGGGGGCCGGACTCAAGTGGCTTTGCGCTTTATGATGTGCCACAAAATTCCGACTATATGCTGCGTTTTAAACTCGCTGAGCAAGAGGAAATGTCGAGTGGGTTTGAGATAAAAGGAGAAATAGAGAAGCGAAAGCAAGTGCTTAATGAGCGGATTGAGAGTAGTGGGGCTACAATTGTTGAAGAAGAAGAAGCGACAGATTATGCGTTTCGGTATCGCCTCAATTTCACAGATGAATCTTCTGTCGAACAAGAGCAGCTAAAGCGGTTTGCTGATTATATTGAGGATGTGGAAGGTGCAGAGATACTTTCGATGGGACGTGCTTTGGAATTGGTTAAAGATCTGGGTGATGCTAATCGGGTAAGCGAGCAATACAACCTAGGTAATTTCAAGGGTACGCATGCCATTGGTCATACTCGTATGGCGACTGAGTCAGATGTCGATATTCGATCTGCCCATCCCTACTGGGCTTATCCATTTTCGGATATAGCTGTAGTTCACAATGGGCAACTCACTAACTATTGGGATTCCAGACGTGCTTTGGAGCGTCGCGGTCACAGGTTCATGTCAAATTGTGACTCTGAATTAATAGCGGTCTATCTTGCAGATAAAATGGCACAGAAATTGGAACTTAAAGATGCTATGGAACAATCAATTACGGAATTGGATGGTGTTTTTACTTATTTAGTTGCAACTTCAGATAGTCTTGGTATGGCCAAAGACGTTATGGCTGCTAAGCCATTGGTTCTCTTTGAGGGTGAAGATTTTGTTGGACTGGCGTCTGAAGAAGTGGCAATTCGGAGTGTTTTTCGAAACGAAATTGATACTTGGGATCCGTATGAAGGGGAGGTAATGGTATGGCAGAGGTAGACGGCAAGCATAAATCTCACGGGATGGGGCTGCACACAGAACAACTTTCCGGTCGTACGCAACAGGTGTTCTTTTCACCAGAAGAGAGTGAAAACTATCTTTATCCCGAGAGCTTCCCTGTGGAATTTGATCGGAAGGCCGAGTTTGATGCGGGCGATATGGACATTAATTCTATAAACTTGAAAATTAGAAAACTATTACATGAGGGGTACGGGCATATTGTTGTAAAAAATCCTTTGGCGAAACACTCTCTTGGGGTTGGAATTCTCAACCGTTTGAACCTCGAATTTGAGGGTAGTCTGGGTTACTTCGGTTGTGGGCTTATAGATGGTCCGAATATTAGAGTCCATGGTCGTGTGGGCTGGTCATTTGCAGAAAATATGATGGCAGGTACGGCAGTAGAAGAAAAAAACGCTGGGTCTACATTTGGCGCAGCAATCAGGGGCGGTGATTTAATTTTCAAGGGAGATGTGGGTTCGCGAACGGGTATCGATCAGAAGGGAGGTACGATAATTGTTGGTGGCCGCACAGGAGCGTTTTCCGGTTTTATGATGCAACGGGGACGAATGATTATTCTTGGGGATGCTGGTATTAATCTTGGCGATTCTATGTACGACGGTACAATTTATGTGGGTGGAAAAATTGAATCCCTAGGGGTTGATGCTGTTCACAGCGAAATAACGGAATTAGAGGTTGATTGGCTAAATAAGAAGCTAGCTGACCATGGACTGTCTGCACCTTCTGGAGCAGAAAACCTGAAGAAGATTGTCTCTGGTAAAAAGCTTTGGAATTACGACAACCTAGAACCCACTGAAAAGAAAATTGTCCTTTAGGGAGTGGAGAAATAAAGATGAGACGAAACCGCGAAGAACGCAACAAATCTGTACTAGGTGAAAGTTTTATATTCACTCCAGATATTATCGACGATATTCATATCAAATCGGAACTAGGTCGTTACCGTATGCGAGGTCTTTCCCTCTTTAAGAAGATACCGTCTTGGGATGACCTGACTTTTATGCCAGGGACGCTGACAAGGTTTGTCATAGAAGGTTATCGGGAGAAGTGTGACACAAAGACCGTAATTGGCCCACGTGCAAAACGGCCTTTGGAGTTAGATATTCCAATCTACATTACTGGGATGAGTTTTGGAGCGCTTTCCTATGAGGCAAAAACTGCTCTTGCTCGTGGTGCCACCATGGCCGGTACTGCAACTTGCTCTGGAGAAGGAGGTATGATCCCTGACGAGCGCAGATATTCTGAGAAATGGTTTTATCAATGTATTCAATCTCGATACGGTTTTAACCCTCATCACTTGCGGCTTGCCGATGGGTGTGAGTTTTTTATTGGTCAGGGCTGCAAAGTCGGACTGGGTGGCCATCTGATGGGTCAAAAGGTAACTGATCAAGTGGCGGAAATGCGCTCTTTACCCGCGGGTATTGATCAGCGTTCTCCAGCCCGTCACCCGGACTGGCTGGGGCCAGATGACTTGGCTCTCAAAATTGACGAAATTCGGGAAGCTACCAATGGCGAAATTCCAATTCAGCTAAAGTTAGGAGCAGCCCGCGTTTACGATGATGTTCGTATGGCAGCGAAGACCAACCCGGATAGTATTTATATGGACGGCATGGAAGGGTCAACCGGGGCTGGACCCCACCTTGCTACCGAAGAAACCGGAGTTCCCGGTATTGCCGCAATTCGTCAGGCGAGAAAAGCATTAGATGATGTGGGTGCTTCAGGAAAAATTAGTTTAGTGTATGCTGGTGGCATCCGAAATGGGACAGATGTCGCGAAGGCCATTGCTCTAGGTGCCGACGCGGTTGCAATTGGACATTCAGCAATGATGGCGCTGAATTGTAATAAAGATATTCCTGAAGCAGATTATGAGACTGAAATTGGTGTCGAGGCCGGCCATTGTTATCATTGCCATACAGGCCGTTGCCCAGTTGGAGTGGCTACTCAGGATCCAGAATTGCGCAAACGACTGGATCCTGATGAGGCGGCTGAAAGGGTTTATAATTTCCTCCACACTCTCACTCTGGAATGCCAGATGATGGCAAGGGCTTGTGGTAAAACTGATATACATTCGTTGGAACCAGAGGACTTAGCAGCTCTCACGATGGAAGCTTCAGCAATGGCAATGGTTCCGTTAGCGGGGTCGCAACACACGGTCGGTCAACCCGATATGAATCGTTACTAGGAGACGGTTATGAATGAGAATAATAAGGATATAGACCATTTTATTAATACAAAGGGTCTAGACTCGGATAGAGAGAAAGAGATCGGCCAACATATTGGTTATCGCTATGACGTTAATTTATTACCTGACTATTCCCTTTTAACGCCGTTCCTTAAAAGTTATATGGAAACTATGGGCTGGAGTGACCTGAATTGGCTTGAAGATGTTCATCTTGGTTATGAAGAAGGTAGGCCTGCCGTATTTGATCGTAACATAAACGGCTGGGTGTCGGTACCTGAGGATCTGGAGTTGCCTGATAATCAGCAGGAACGTGATATGATTGCTCGCGAGCTCTTGATTAAGTTTCAAATGTCTCCTAATCACCCGATGATTGATCTCAATAAGGCCTATCGTAAGTTTTGATAGTTAGAGGGGACATACGAATTGATCCGATTAATTTAACTTAACAAAAATTGCTTTAATTTATGCCATTGGGTTTGATCAAATACGGCCTTTCATCCGGTTATCCAGCAAAGCGGTTTCTCGCTTCACGGCCAGAGCAGAAATCCACTTATGATGTTTGCATCATTGGTGGGGGCGGCCACGGTTTGGCCACTGCCTATAATTTAGCTCGTTATCACGGGATCACAAATGTAGCAGTTTTTGAAAAAAGTTATATAGGAGGTGGAAATACAGGGCGTAACACTGCCATCATCCGATCTAACTATCTTACACCGGAGGGAGTGGCTTTCTACGAAGAATCTGTCTCACTTTATAAGCAACTTAGTCAAGAGCTTGACTATAATATCCTTTATTCGGAGCGTGGACATTTTACTCTAGCGCATACAGATTCTGCGATGCGTACCTCTCGGTGGCGGGCGGAAGTAAATAAACATTTAGGTGTCGACTCCGAATTAGTTTATCGGGAAGATTTAGTTAAGCTTATACCGCAGCTCAATCTCTCTGAAGATGTCCGGTATCCAATACTGGGTGCGCTTTATCACCCACCTGGTGCTATAGCTAGGCACGATGCAGTAGCTTGGGGGTATGCTGGACGTGCGGCTGAACTGGGTGTTGAGATACATCAGGAGACAGAAGTTACTGGTATTGAAATTACCGATGGCCGCGCAACTGGGGTGATTACGGATAGAGGCAGAGTATCGTGCGGAAAAGTAGTTCAGGCCGTTGCTGGCGCTAGTTCTGAAGTTTCCAGATTGGCTGGGGTAAAACTTCCAATTCGAACAATCCCCCTGCAAGCCTGTGTTTCGCAACCTTTAAAGCCATTTCTGGATCCCATAATAGTCTCGGGAAGTTTGCACGTTTATATTTCTCAGAGTGATCGTGGCGAGTTAGTCATGGGTGGCTCTACAGACCCTTACCCCAGATATCAAACTAGTTCATCACTCGATTTTATTGAAGGGTTAATGAACCATGTTCTGGAATTGTTGCCGCATCTATCAGAAGTGCAGGTGATGCGGCAATGGGCAGGGATGACAGATATGACGCCAGACTTCGCGCCAATAATGGGTGAAACGGGAATAGAGAATTATCTTATCGACGCAGGCTGGGGAACGTGGGGGTTCAAAGCGACACCTGTATGCGGCAAACGAATGGCAGAGATGGTTGCAACAGGTCGGGTGCCCGACATGATCGCGCCGTTTCGTCTGAGCCGATTTAATCAATTTGATCTAGTAGGCGAAAAGGGAGCGGCTTCTGTTGGCCATTAGGAAAATATTATGAAGCAATTGCTATGCCCACTAAATGGTTTGCGCAATATTCAGGAGTTTACCCATGGCGGTGAGGTCACTGTGCAACCTGATCCGAATAGCTGCAGTGACGGAGAGTGGGCTGATTTTATATTTTTGGAAGAGAATAAAGCGGGTGTAGTGAAAGAATGGTGGTGCCACACGGCGACTGCCTATTGGTTTATTGCGGAGAGAGATACCGTAAAGGATGAAATTCTCAGAACTTATGATTCTAGTGAAATATATAAGGATCGTATGGAATTCTCTCGTCCTGAGAAGCCTAGTGATTCAGTTTCTAAATTAGAAAGTGGGTGATAGTGGAACGCCTTGATAAACCTATGGGCAACCAAATTGATCGCTCTGACCTGATCGAGTTTAGCTTTGAAGGAAAGAAATATTCCGGGTTAAAAGGTGATACGATTGCGAGCGCACTTTTCGCTAATGGCGTTTTAACACTTTCGCGCTCTTTTAAATATCATCGTCCCCGTGGAATATTAACTATGGCTGGGCATGATTCAAATACTATGGTTCAGATTAGGGATAAGCCTAACCGGTTGGCGGATAGGGCATTGATTGAGCCAGGACTTGAAGTCACAGGTCAAAATTATTGGGGTTCTTTAGAAAATGATCGTCTGGCCGTATTGCAATATTTATCTCGTTTTTTGCCAGTGGGGTTTTATTACAAAGCTTTCTATAAACCTCGTTGGGCGTGGCCGCTTTGGGCAAAACTCATACGTAATATCGCTGGCCTTGGCACTGTCTCCATGGATGCGTCGCATGGTTATTACGACAAAAAATATCTGTTTACTGATGTAACCGTAATTGGGGCTGGCCCAGCTGGTTTAACGGCTGCGCTTGAAGCTTCAAAAGCTGGGGCAAAAGTTCTTTTGGTAGATGAAAACCAAGAGCTTGGAGGTGCGCTTAGCTACGCTCGTTTTGATGTTGCAGGAAAATTAGGTGACGAGACTAAAGCTGAATTGTTGAAAAAAATTCATGATGACAAGCGAATAAAAGTAATGGTTGATACCATGTGTACAGGTTGGTATTCAGATAACTGGCTTCCCTTGATCCACAAAAATCGTCTTTACAAATTAAGAGCAGGTGAGTTGATAGTGGCTAGCGGAACATATGAGCAGCCACTTGTTTTTCATAATAACGACATTCCTGGGATTATGCTTGGGTCAGCAGCTCAGAGGCTGATGCGGTTATATGGAGTAAAGCCAGGAAACCGGGCTGTGGTAGCAACCTCAAATCAAGACGGTTACGGTGTGGCATTAGACTTGCTTGATGTTGGAGTTGAAGTTGCTTGTGTGGTTGATGTGCGCACTGACCCTCCAATGGGAGAGATGAGTAATGCGGTTTTTTCTCGACACGTTCCGGTTCTTGCGGGTGCAACTATAAGTGAAGCTGTATCTGCCCCTGGCGGGAACAGTGTGCAGTCAGCAAAAATCGTAAAAATTGGAACTGGAGGCGAGTTTTCTATAAAATATGACAGTTTTGCTTGTGATTTAATCACAATGTCGGGTAGCTATACTCCCGCCTCCGCGCTTGTGTGTCAGGCTGGCGCGCGCATAAGTTTTTGTGAGGAAAGCGGTGGATATAGCGTACACGAGTTGCCAGCCCATTTATGTGTGGCGGGGTCCGTCGCGGGAACAGGCGCTCTCGCAAATGTAATAGAGGATGGTACAATTGCTGGTCGTAAAGCCGCAACTCAAGCAGGTTTTATATCGGACGTTTCAAATAACACAGAACGCGTTGTAGAGGATACGCCGGGTGTTTGGCCTATAAAACCTCACCCCAAGGGAAAAGATTTTGTTGATTTTGATGAAGATTTGCAAATTAAGGATATAGAGAATGCTCTCACAGAGGGTTATGAACACATTCAGTTGTTAAAAAGGTTCACAACTAATGGAATGGGTCCATCGCAGGGTCGTCATGCTACTTTGCCGGCTATAAGACTCGCAGCTAGGAGAAAGAAATCAACTCTAAATCAGACAGGTTCAACCACATCTCGACCACCGGTCGGCCCTCTCACCATGGGGCATTTGGCAGGGCGAAGTTTTGAACCAGTGCGTTACACGGCCATGCATTTCCGCCACTTAGAGCTTGGCGCAAAAATGATGCCTGCCGGGGCATGGATGCGGCCGGAATATTATGGAAGGTCGGAATTGCGATCTGAAAACATTTCAGCTGAAGCCCGAAGTGTTCGCGAGAATGTCGGCATAATAGATGTTTCTACTTTGGGAGGATTGGACGTTCGCGGCCCCGATGCTGCTGAATTTTTAAATAGAATGTATACGTTCGCGTATCTGAAACAACCCGTTGGTCGCTCGCGTTATGTTCTGATGACTGATGATACAGGTGTGATCGTTGATGATGGGGTGGCCTGCCGTCTTCACGACGATCATTTTTATGTCACAGCGACAACGTCAGGCGTTGATGGTGTTTATAGAACTATGCTTTGGTATAAAGCGCAGTGGCGACTAAAAGTGGATATTACCCATGTTTCTGCATCGTTTGCAGGAGTAAATATTGCTGGCCCGAAAAGTAGGGAGGTGCTACAAAAGTTATGTGATGATGTTGATCTTTCTTCAGAGGCCTTCCCGTATATGGGTGTCAGGCATGGTCATGTTAGCGGAATTTCAGCATTGTTCCTACGAGTAGGGTTTGTCGGAGAGTTAGGGTACGAATTACACGTTCCGGCAACCCAAGGGGAAGCTTTGTGGGATGCTTTAATTGAAGCCGGTGCTAACGCAAAGATTCGGCCTTTTGGTGTTGAGGCACAGCGTCTATTACGCTTGGAAAAAGGCCATATCATTATTGGCCAAGATACGGATGGATTGACGACGCCTCATGAAGCCGATATGGCGTGGGCGATTTCGAGGAAGAAGCCGTATTTTGTTGGCATGCGTTCTGTTTCTATTCAGGAGTCAAATGGTTTGAATAGAAAGTTGGTTGGTTTTGAGATAACAGGCACTCTAGGAAAGCAACCAAAAGAGTGCCACCTTGTTGTCCGTAATGGTGAAATTACGGGGCGTGTAACCTCAGTGGTCAAATCTGCCACCTTGGGTAAGACAATTGGTCTGGCTTACGTGGCTCCTGATCAATCGGATCCAGGAACAGTAGTTCAATTTAAAATTGACGAGGGTGAGATCATAGAAGCTGTTGTGGTCAAGTTGCCGTTCTATGATCCTGACGGCGCACGGCAGGAGATGTAGTTATGGTTAGTACACCGCAGGACCTGCAATACCGTAGTTTTTTGTATAGAGAATTAGAAAGTGCCGGAGCTGTATTTGGGGAAGTTAATGGTATGGCAGCGGCTATTACTTATGCTGAATATAGTTCTGATGCCTTAGTGGAAGAAAAGCAGGCGCGTAGTTTAGGAATCTGTGACCTATCGGCTCTGGCTAGGTCGGGTTATAAGGGTTGGAATATTGCGACTTGGCTTCAGGCGCAGGGAGCAGAACTTCCCGAAGAAAGTAATACCGTTAAAACTCAATCTGATGGAATTCGCATTGCTCGCTTGGCACCCAGTGAAGTGTTGATCTTAGGGGATCTTCCAGGAAAAGGAAGTCTCATAGATAATATAGACAGTTCATGGGAATTGGAAACGGCTGATGGTTGTTTCAAAGTTCCTCGCAGTTCAACTAACTTCTGGCTAACTCTAAGTGGCCAACATGCGCCTGAATTATTTGCAAAAATCTGTGCCGTTGATATTCGGCCGGACTCAGTTGCCCCGGGCTGTGTGGTGCAAACCAATGTGGCGCGTTTAAACGCCATTATAATTTGTGGATGTATTGGGGGCGTCCCAGTATTCGATTTACTTAGCGACACAGCCTCCGCCGTTTATCTTTGGCGCGCATTGTTGGATGCTATGGATGAATTTGATGGTAGGCCCGTTGGCCTTACGGCACTGCAGAAATTAGAATAAAGTAACAATGCAGCCTGTTTAGGCTGCGGAAAAAACTATATTGGGGAGGTATTTAGATGTCTTCAGGCTCACAACATTCTCAACCAAAAAGCGATATAGATATCGCTCGTGTTGCTGAAAAACAGCCAATCCTAGAAGTAGGAGAGAAGCGACTAGGAATTGCAGCAAAAAATCTTGTTCCTTACGGGCATGACAAAGCGAAAATATCTCTAGATTATATTTCATCTCTTCCAGATAAAGCTGATAGTAAGCTTATCTTAGTGACCGCCATTACGCCAACACCAGCTGGTGAGGGAAAAACTACTACTACAGTGGGACTTGGTGACGGTCTTAATTTAATTGGCAAGAACACCTTGATTTGTCTTCGTGAACCTAGTCTTGGACCCTGTTTTGGCCTTAAAGGTGGTGCGGCAGGAGGAGGATATGCACAAGTAGTGCCTATGGAAGTTATTAATCTTCATTTTACAGGAGACTTTCATGCGATTGGTGCTGCCAATAATTTACTTGCTGCCATGGTTGATAATCATATTTATTGGGAAAATAAGGCTGAGATTGATCCACGCCGGGTTAGCTGGCGGAGGGTGGTGGACATGAATGATCGGGCGCTGCGGTCGATTGTTTCATCTTTGGGGGGTGTGGGCACCGGATGTCCGCGCGCGGACGGGTTTGATATCACAGGTGCTTCTGCAGTTATGGG
>CAYRUX010000083.1:0-7103 GCA_964427515.1 uncultured Rhizobiaceae bacterium | reverse complement strand
AAGAAATAATCCTTCGTGATTAAAATGAAGAACGTGAAAATGCTCTTCCGCTGCTTTCCTTAATAACTGCCTAAACATCCGTGAGTTAGGATGCTTTAGAGTATGTCGCCCAAATACGTATAGATTTCGAGATATACGAGGTAAGGCACTAACGTGAGGCATATTTGGAGTAATAGCGCATGGGATTCCGATATTTTCGTATAAACTCTGTATTGGCCCTGACCTACGACACCATACCTCCGGCTGTATTGACTTATCTGGAAGGTGAGCAAGTGACTGAAAAAGACTCCTAGAAGAGCCTCCATAACCACCCTCTATATCGAGACAAAGTACATGTTTACCTGACATTATATGAATTACAATCCACGTATAAATTGTTTAGTACTCTTGATTCCTGCATGAAATAATGCATCAAGAACACTTAATCCTTCATGAAATTTATCGCTACCCTGATCATATTTTGGATGTTTATACTTGCTATAAGAAAGCTTATATCCCGCTAGTGAAAAAGTATTTAGTGACTGATACTTTGCGCCACCTTCACCTGAAATATATGTGCTTCCTTTGGGTGCAACTTTTTCCAATATTCGAACAAGCCGTTTGTCACTCTTTGCATCACCTGTATCAACATTTGACGATAATATGAAACGACAATTAATCTCTAGTAACTCGGTTAACGCCTCGATGATAAATATATTTGAAGTCGAAACTGAATCACAAGGAGCATGCTTCCATATATTTTTTATGACAGGCCATGTGTCAGAGAATGCTCTCGACCCTTTGTATGCACCGTTTAACGTATCCAAATGCCTTTGTAACCAATCGTTATTAGAAAACTCAGTTTCTGAAATACATGTACCGAAACTACGTTTAATAGGTTGGGTTAACCATACTGCTTTTCCAGACCGCATGATTCTCACGCGGTTTGTATACCCCCCACGTGAAAATTGAACATCATCAAGGAAAACAAACAGATTGCTCTGAGAAATCTTATAAAAGTATCCTAGCCATGGAGCATAGTTTGGCTGATGCATTGAGACTATCACCGGATTATGCTCGTCTCACCTAAAATAAAATTACACACCCAAGTGGGTAGTTGCGACTCTGAAAGAACAGTGGTGCGTAACAATAGTTTTTCAGCATAGAAACCCGGCATTCCTACAAACTAGATCGAACAGAATCGCAAATAAAATCTACAACTTCATCATCTATATACGGATGCATTGGTAAACTAAGTACCGTTTTGCATAATTTCTCGGTTACCGGCAATGAACCCTCTCCATTTCCATAAGCTTTATAGGCAGTCTGAAGATGCATTGGCCTAGGATAATAAACAGCGCTTGGAACACCTTTTTCTGCAAGACGGGAACGCAACTGGTCACGATCCTCTGTTTGTATCGTATACTGAGCCCATGCAGAAAGGTCTCCATTTGATACTAACGGTATCTTAACATAATCGTTTAACGCCAACGCATACTTGCTTGAAAGTCTATTGCGAGCACTTATCTCGAATTCGAAGACCTTAAGCTTAGCTAAGAGAATTGCAGCCTGTATAGTGTCTAGTCGTGAATTTAAACCAACACGCATAATATCGTACTTACCTTTACCTGCGCCGTGTCTACTTAAAGATCGAAAAGAATCAGCTCGCTCAGCATCGGTTGTGAATAATGCACCTCCATCTCCATAACAACCCAGAGGTTTTGCCGGAAAAAAACTTGTAGCAGTTACTGGAGCTAAACTACCCACTGCTCTACCTCGATGCTTACCACCAAGACTTTGTGCAGCATCTCCAATAACAACTATGTTATTTTGCTGCGCAATGGTTCCTAGTTTTGTATAGTCAGCGGGCAGACCGAAAAGATCAACCGGGATAACCGCGCGTGACCTTAATTTTCCATCTACATTAACACTTTCGATAGCCTCTCTTAAAGATTCACAATCTATTGTGAAATTATTACTATCAATATCTACAAAAACCGGCGTTGCTCCCAAGAGCAAAACAACCTCAGCTGTAGCAGTAAAAGTAAAAGAAGGGACAAATACTGCATCGCCTGGACCAACACTCTCCTCCATTAACGCTAGAGTTAAAGCATCCGTTCCGCTTGCACAGCTAACGACATGCTGAACACCAACGTAATTTGCTAACTTAGTTTCAAATTCACTGACTTCAGGCCCTAAAATAAACTGACCGTGATCCAAAACTCGTTGAATTCCTAAATTAATCTCTTCCTTTATTGTTAAGTATTGAGATTTCATATCGACGAAAGGAATATTCAACTGTCAGTTCCTCGCAAATATAATTTTCCGTCTAATTCCTCGTAAATATCTTTATTGCGGGGGCAGACTAAATCAGGGCCAAGGACTTCCCCTTCGCGAGACACCCAACCATGGTGCCGTGCAGGATTGCCAACTACTAAAGCATGGGCTTGAACATCACGAGTTACTACAGCACCTGCCCCAACCATAGAATAAGCTCCAACAGTGACACCACAAATTATGACAGCATTCGCACCAATTGTTGCGCCTCTTTTAACTAAAGTAGGCAAAAACTCATTCTTTCTATCTATAAAGGCTCGGGGTGTTAACACATTCGTAAATACGCACGAAGGTCCACAAAAAACACCGTCTTCGATAGTAACACCCTTATAGATCGACACATTATTTTGGATTTTACAATTTGACCCAATGGTTACGTCTGGACCGATCATAACACTTTGCCCTAATATGCAATTATCCCCGATATGACTTCCAAAAAGTACATGAGAGAAGTGCCAAACTTTACTCCCAGCGCCAAGAACTACATCTTCATCAATAATTGCAGTAGAATGAACAAACGCCTTTGTCATTAACTTTTTCCTACATCCAGATCTATATATTGACCCTCTAACATTGATCTTTGACAGGCATCTAGTACCTGCAAAACGCGAATACCCTCTGAGGCGTCTGAAAGGGGAGGAGATAAACCATCAATCGCGTTGAGAAATGCTTGGCACTCGTTTTTCAGAGGTTCTTCATCTTCGCAATTTAAATACTCGGGGTCTGCCTTTGAAATTACTGGTATTTTTCCATCCCATTCAACCTTATGATGGTATACTGATAACTTTTCTTTCAACAACTTAGTATCATCAAAAACAGCCATCGCCTCTTCTCCCACGACAACTAATTTTTGTTCTTTAAAAGGATGAAGCCAAGAAACATAGATGTGAGCTTGTAGATTGTTGTCGAAATCTAAATGAGACAGAGTTGTATCAGCTACTCCATCGGTCAAATAATTGGCCCCATTGGTAGTCACACGCCAAGGCATTTGGCCAGCAATTTGCAATATCATTGAAATATCATGAGGAGCAAACGACCAAAGAGCGTTTTCCTCCCGACGTATTTTTCCTAAGCTAAGTCGATTAGAATAAATGTAACGAATCTTTCCCAACTGATTATTTTTAACAATATCAAACAGTATTTTTACAGCTGGATGATACAATAATAGGTGTCCAACCATCAGCACCAAATCTCTTTGTTCCGCAAGATTCTTTAAGTTCTTTCCTTCATGGATATTCAGGCAGAGTGGTTTCTCTACAAAGACATGTTTACCCGCACTCAGAGCCTTATTAGCAAGAGATCCATGTAGTGCTGCTGGTGCCGCAATCACTACAGCATTAATTTGGTTGTCTAAAAATATATCTTCACTTCTACTATAAAATACAATACCGGGGTATTTCCTTTCTAATTCAGCATATAATTTTGAGTTTAAGTCATATACACCTGCTAGTACTCCTAGCTGAAAAAAATTTCTAATAAGATTATTGCCCCAATAACCTGCTCCAATAACTACAATTTTCTTCATTATATATGTGACCCTAATTCTGGCATTTCAATCCGCCAAATAATAGGTTTTGATATAATTCAAATACTAGCTTAGTCATTTATAGATTGTTTCCTTAAACGAATATTAGTTTCAAGGTCTATCATAATCTCCTTGTTCCTTTTGAAGAGGTGGCTTTCCAAACGTTCAGCTGGGGATCTGTGCGAATCTACCCACCATATAGGATGAGTAAGTAATTGTAGAGCCCTTCCTGATTTCACTGCAGGATTAGTGAGAGGCATACCATACTGCCACTGACCACGTGAATCAGAGCAGTAACCTATCTCGCTAAAATATTTTGGTTGATAAGTATGACTTACACCTGCAATGGTTTTAGGACTATCAATCCACTCCTTTATTGGACGATGAAAGCTAATCATGGATACTTTGGAATCAATCAAATTTGATAGCCACTCTATCTCCTGATTAGCTCTATGCTCTAGTTCTTGGCTAGTCTTTATACTTGCATCAAAATGCAATCCCACCGAATGCCCAAGTGCAAGAATTTGTTCGATCGCCATTCGGGATTTTGAAGTAGCTGGATTATATTGCTCTGAAGTTAGCAAAATAAAATAGTGTGAAGCGTATCCCAAATTATTCTCAACTTCTGCGAGCTTGACTGCAGTTGATAGGCTTACATCAACATCATGACGTAAAACAAGGTGCCGGGAATTTTTTTCGACTTGATCAAAACTGACTACGACATAACCCTCCCCTGCAAATTTTTTTAATAATGCTTCATAAGCGTTTAGTGAAAAGCTATTTGCGTCAGTACATTTCATTTTGCCTCCGAAAGTAACTTTTCATAAAATAGTTTTATTTTGTTTGACATAACGCCCGTATGTTGAAGTACAACAAAATAGCCTCCGTAACGCTGACACTCCTTAATTAATGGTCGACACTCTTCCATAGCTTGTTCTGGTTCAAGATCTCTATATTTTCCTCCAAACATACCAAATTCCATAACTGTAGTTGCACAAAAATCAAACTTCAGTGCCCTTCGGTTATATAAGTCGTAGGCGTTAAAACAGCGTGTTGACCCCGTTCTAAACCCAGACTTTTCTGGAAATGCCATCGTGTAATCCACACTCATAGAAGCATCTGACCACAATTTTGGTGTGGCTTCGATATTAAATCTTAATACATGCTGTCTCCCAACTTTCAATGATTTACCAATTATAATCTCTAGACCTTTTTTCTGCTTATTCCACTCATCTTTATTTTCATAAGTATTGAATCCTGGGTGATACCCAATAGTGTGGCCACGAGAACAAATTCTAGACGCTACTTTATTTAATAGTTTTGGAAATAGTCGTGCATACGTACTATCCATTGAATGATTGCTAGGACCCATAAAATTGAAACAGCTAGTAAAACCATGCCTATCAGACAACTTCATCAACCATTCAAAACTATGCCAAGGTTCTCCTGATCCGTAAGCCTTGAACCGATCTAATGCCCTATTCGCATCTCTACGTTTTAAAATATCGCCTAACGCAAAACGTAATGGCTGGTGAAAACGGTGGTAGCCCTTAAGCATATCTACGTCGTGTGTCGGCATTACTCGATAACTACTAAGATGTACTGGACCTGATCTTTGCAAAAGCCTCTTCGCTAGATCATCCAGCGCCCTATCTGCAATTGGAATGGCATTCAATCCGGCTCGCACGGCAAATGCTTCTGCTGCTGGATAACGACCATAATTATCGGGATTTGTACAACTACGCTCTTCAATACGAGAAAGCATGAGAAATGCCAATCCAATAGCATCATAAGTAAGCTCACCTCCAACATCATGGGCATCTAAGGATTTGGAAAGCAATCCCTCTCTTACTTTAATAAGCTCAGATGTTGAGTGCCTATATATGTATATTCCACCAGTTTTTTTTACTTCAGTAAATTTCTTAAATAACCTACCCGGTACAGCAACATCAGCTTTATTGTTTATACCGCCGTAATGCAAGAGAACCTCCGCCAACTCACCGGGCCTATTCCTTCGCAAAGGGTAATAGCGCTCCATTACTGTTAGAACATAATCAATTTCTGCCAGATACTTTTCCATGCCTGTGTCTAAACTAACGGCATAAACTTTCCTCATTTTTCCACCGAACAATTCGTTTGTTCTATTTTATAAGTTCTGACCCACGCATCATGAGTTAGAATCTGTCGCAGTAATTTTGTATGCGAAACACTCCCTTCCAAATGTTCTTTTATGCAGTTATGCAACGTATCGTGATCTAGGATTCCAAATGACAAACTATCAATACGATTATCAATCTCTTTAAAATGTGCACGGTGATTCGGTTCATCTCTATAAAGCGCGTCTAAGTTCTGCCATGAACCTGTAGAATGAAATTTACTTGGTAAAGATGGTCGTTTTTGTAATTTAATTCTACGTAATGCTGCTCTTAAAAATAATCTAGAGACCTCCACCCATGGATTGAGTCCCATCGTGAAGCCAGTGTTAGCATTCTCTATATGACTGGCATCTGGAGAAATAATTTTTAGTGCCCTCTGTGCCATTATTCCGCTGCATCTCCAAGAAGGTGGCATTTGTAAATACAAATCAAGCACTTCGTTATCAAATGCAGGTAATCTTAAATCACTTACCGCTCGAACCGCCATCATGCCGGTGAACGCATAGTGTTTGCTAACAGCATGTAAGATGAAACCGTCCCACGCATTATATGGTTCATTCGATTCAAGCCAAGGTTCAAGGCAATTCTCCATATTAATTTTCAGGCTCTGCCACCAATCATTCCGCTTATTTTTTCGAATTAATTTTTCAATTATTTGTCTTGGTGGCCCTTGTCTTAAATGATTCAAAACCTCTAATGCTGTTGGTTTATTTGAAATATGCCTTAACATTGGCAACCGAGTACGAGATCCCGCAACTTTAATAAACCGAGCTGGAAGGTAGTATCCTCGTAAAGTGTAATCCAGACCATGGCCACTTAAGATTTTCTGACAACTTTTTCCTACCGATGGAAGAAAAGCAGACATAGGTGTCGAAGCAGGATATAGACCACCAGATTCAATTACTGTTTGATCAATTACATCCAGCGTATCTTTTGGATCTATAATTAAAGATTTGTGTTTGGATTCATATAGAGCTGCAACTTTACGAGCTATTGCTAGTTCGGGGTTTGCCTCATAACTTGCTGTAGTCCATGAACTTAATGCTCCAGGGTTTGAGGCAGCTAAAATAGCACGAGAATCAAAGCCACCTGATACCAGCAATCCA
>CAYRUX010000082.1:0-27634 GCA_964427515.1 uncultured Rhizobiaceae bacterium | reverse complement strand
CTGGCTGCAAGCACATTTTCTAGATTTTACATCGTTTCCTGGCTTGGTGAAAGAATTGTTGCAGAAATTCCTCGGGCAGTGTTCGAAAGTATCTTAAAGCTTAGTCCAGCATTTTTTGAAATTAACAAAACTGGAGAACTTCTTTCACGTCTTACCACAGATACCACATTATTGCAGACCGTATTGGGTAGTCAGGCTTCTTCCGCTCTAAGAAATTTACTGTTATTGATTGGTGGGATTGTAATGCTGTTTATCACTAGTCCGAGACTTACTGGATTAGTATTTTTACTGGTTCCCATAGTAGTTATTCCAATAATTATTCTTGGAAAGCGCGTGCGTAGGCGATCGCGCCTTAGTCAGGATGAAGTTGCTGATCTTGGGGGGCAGGCGGAGGAGTCAATCAATGCCATCCACAGTGTCCAGGCATTTTGCCAAGAAACTAATATAGAGCAGCGCTTCAATGAAAAGGTTAATAATGCTTTTCATGCGGCTCTTGAACGAGTTCGTGCAAGGGCATTTTTGACAGCGTTTGTAATATTGTTCGTTTTTACTGGAATAGCGTGTGTGCTGTGGTTAGGTGGACACGATGTGCTTGACGGTCGATTAACGGGAGGAGAGCTATCGGCATTTTTATTCTTTGCAGTTGTGGTAGCTGGGTCGGTTGGGTCTTTAAGTGAAGTATATGGTGATTTGCAGTATGCGGCTGGCGCTTCGGAAAGATTGGTCGATTTATTACGCCAACAGCCTGATATTTCTGCGCCACAGTCACCAAAATCTCTGCCGAAAGTATTAAATGGTGCAATTCAATTGGATGGAGTGCACTTCAGTTATCCGTCTAGGCCAGATGAATTTGCCCTAGTCAATTATAGATTAAATGTTGCTTCCGGTGAGCGAGTGGCTTTAGTAGGCCCATCTGGTGCGGGTAAAACTAGTGTTTTCAATTTATTGCTTAGATTTTTTGATGTTAGTCAGGGGTCTATATGTATCGACGGTGTTGATTTGCGTGACCTTAACCCTAGTGAAGTCCGCGGCTGTTTTGGTTTCGTGCCACAGGATCCAGCAATATTTGCAACTGATGCGTGGGAGAATATTCGTTTTGGACGGCCTGATGCGGGTAATGATGCAGTGAGAGCCGCGGCCAGGGCGGCAGGTGCGGAAAAATTTCTGGATGCATTGCCTGATGGGTTTAACACATTTTTAGGCGAGAAAGGTTTACGTCTGTCCGGTGGGCAGAAACAGCGCATCGCAATAGCGCGCGCTATACTTCGTAATCCAGTGATTCTACTATTGGATGAGGCAACAAGCGCTTTAGATGCTGAAAGTGAGCAGGAAGTGCAAACTGCTTTAGAAACATTGATGGCTGGTCGTACAACTATCGTTATTGCTCACCGTCTAGCGACCGTAAAAAAAGCGGATCGAATAGTAGTAATGGAAGAAGGAAAAATTATTGCTGAAGGAACCCATAATACTCTCATATCACAAGACGGCCTTTATGCTCGCCTTGCTGCGCTTCAATTTGATAAAACACTCGAGGAAACATAACTGAAGTTAGCGCTGGGTTAGTTTGAGTTCAATGCGGCGGTTGCGTCTGTGCGCAATTTCATCATCACGCTTATCAAGTGGTTGAAATTCGCCGTAGCCAGTTGCACTAAGACGATTTGGTGGAATTCCTAATGAAATCAGATAATTTACAACTTCGATGGCCCTTGCTGAAGATAGTTCCCAATTTGATGGAAATCGGCTTGTCCGAATTGGATTCTTATCGGTGTGTCCATCCACCTGAAGTATCCATGGTAAATCCTTGGGGATGCGTAACATGATGTCTTTAAGAATGTTTGTAAATGATTTTAGGCCCTCTTTTCCTGGCAAACCAAGATCTGCTGAACCTGATTGGAATAGAACTTCAGATTGAAAAACGAACCTATCGCCAATAATGGTAAATCCTTTGCGGTTAGCTAGAACCTCGCGCAATCGACCAAAAAATTCAGAACGATATTCAGCTAATTCTTCAACTTTTGCGGCTAAGGCACGGTTTAATCGCTTGCCCAAATCAGCAATTATAACTCCTTGTTCAGAAGATTTTAACTCAGATGCATTCAAGGCCACTTCAATACGTTCTAATTGTAAGCGCAGCGCTGCTAATTGCTGGTTAAGAATTTGAATTTCATTTGACTGTTTCCGGCTTAGTGTTTGTGTTGTCTCCAATTCATCCGCAGAAATAAGATATAATTCTTGCAATTCCTGCAAACGAATTTCACGTTCATTTAGCTGTGTTTGTGCGAGAGCAGTCCGTTCCTCTTCATCTGACAACTTTGCCAACAATTCGCTGGCTCTGTCACGAGCAGCTGTAAATGCCTGTTCTATTTTTATACGGTCATTTGTATTACTTTCTAAACTCACCGCCAATTGGCTTACTTTTTCTTCTAGGTTTGACCGTACAGTTTGTAAGGCTTGAATGTCTCGACGCAATCTCTCTATATCACTTAAGAGTAATTTAATTTTTTCTTCATCCATTTCAGTTTTTAGCAGAGCATCCGATAGTTTTTGATTTGCTTCTGTTGCTTCAGAAAATGCAATCTGGGCTTCTGATGTCATATTTTGAAGTCTTAGTGTGAGTACGTCTGATTCGTTTTGTGCCCTAGTCAAGGCGAGCGTAAGTTGGTTTCTTTCAGCTATAGAGTTCTCTAAATTTAAAGAAAGTTGTAGCAGTTGCTTTTTCATATCTTCGTTCGATTCGCGTTCTAGCGATAGTAGTTCGGATAATTCTGCCACCTGCTGATCAAGCTCTGTGAGAGCGTCACTTTTTTCAGAAATAGAGAGCTGCATGAAGTATTGCGCGAGCATATAGACTACTAACAAGAATATCATGACTAGTAAAAGGGTAGATAGAACATCTACAAAACCGGGCCAAAAGTCTCCTGCTGAGCTACGGCGCCGTCTTGATCGTGAGTTATATATCATCGCGGTTAAACCGCGTTAGCCGCGCCGGTCGCGCTGCTTGTTTTCAGCAGTTGCGGCAATTGTACGCGCAAGTAATTTTATTTCACTTCTAAGTTCATTAACTGCTTGGTCGCGACCGGAACTAATTTCTTCTAATAACCTTCCCATGTGAATATCTAGATTACGTAAATGTGTTCTGCTGGCTTCATCGAGTGCGGCTGGCTGGCGACCCCATTCTGCCATCTGGTCGGTTAATTTAGCTAAGTGCTCTGTGAGCAACAACAAATTAGTTCCGGCGGTGGTGCGGTTGTCTTCATCTCGAACTAGCGTACGCTGAAGCTCATCTAAACTGTCTGCGGTACGTTCCAATAATGCGCTGACATAAGCGGGAACAGATTGGCTATCACCTTCAATCGAGAGAGTTCCGCCGGTCAAACGGGTATACGAGGATAGCCAATCCTCTAAATCGTTATAGAAACGATTTTGTGCTTGTGAAGCTTGTAATTCTAGAAATCCTAATATGAGAGAGCCTGCCAATCCAAATAGTGAGGAACTAAACGCTGTGCCCATGCCGGCTAAAGGTGCTTCCAAACCACCCTTTAAACTGTCAAATGCTAAATTTAAATCCTGATCCTTTACTGAAAGCGTACCTATGACATCACCGACAGAGGTAACGGTTTGCAGCAAACCCCAGAAAGTACCTAAAAGGCCTAAAAATATTAACAAACCTATGAGGTAACGAGCTAAATCGTGACTTTCGTCTAGTCTTGAGCCAATCCCATCTAGAACACTTCTCATGGATACTGCAGATAAGGAGACACGTTCTCGCCGTTCCGCAACAATTGTAGCGAGGGGTGCCAATAAACGCGGTGCTCGTTGAACTGAGTGACCCGGTTGATTAATTCTAGCCGATGTTAACCAGGCTGATTCTGGAGCTAGCCTTATCACCTGTCGGAACGAAAATACAATTCCAATAATCAAAACGCCAAGAATAAGTCCATTTAAAGCTGGATTAGCAAGGAATGCGTCTAATAATGTAGTATATAGAAAGGCACACACGGCTATTACGACCAGCAAGAAGATGATCATCCGTAGAAGAAATGGTCGTAATATGTTCATAATTAACAGTACTCTATGTTGCGATATCTAAGGAATTAGTTTTTAACAAGAAAAACATCTACACGGTCAATTTTACCATTTTCAGACCGGTCTCCAAGAGCTCGAACGTCTATTCGAGTGCTTCGTATGCCTTTTTTGATCAAAAATGAGCGCACGGCAAGGGCACGAGTGAGAGACAATCTCCGAGCATGCGATGCCGAACTCCCGTGATCTGAAGCATAAGCTTTAAGTTGTAGTCTAAATTTGTCGTCCTGGTTTAGGACGGTTACGATACTTGTTAATATTCCAAGAGACGAATTAGTTAAGTTTGCTTCCTCAGGGATAAACGTAATCTTCCAAGAGTTGTCTATTGCAAGATCTACTGTTGTCACTTTGTCTGTTTTTTTATTCAAGGATCCAGAAGGTTCTGTTGAGCTGTGTCTCGCCACTTTATTTTGTTCAAAATTTATAGCTTGGTCGGGTGTGTCTGGTGTTATTTTATTGGATTTAGATTGAATTCTTGGCCTTTGTTCAGGCTTTTTTTTATTTATAGTCAGGGCTTTATTGGTTTTTCGATTTTGCTTCATTTTAGAACTATCAGTTTCAGATAGTTTCAATTGATCGTTACGTTTTTCCCTGCTCGAGTGTTGATCAATGTTTGGCACTTTTAATTGGATCGGGTCAAATGTTTCAAAAGTATCAAGAGAATTAGTGAATTCAAAAGAGTATTGACTGGGTTCTGAGTACGAATTCCCATCTAATGAACTTAGATCAACCTGAACACTAACTTTTCCGCTGCCACCGATATACACGGTGTCTTCACTGAATGCCGGGTTTGCAGAGAACACAGTAATAATTGTGGAAGTCACTAGCAGTAACAGTGGCCTCTCCGTGTAAAGATTAACAAATCTTTTATAACAAACGTCTCTTATCCAGATGCCAACTCTCCCATTATAATACATTTACAATAGTATAGTGCTCCAGTATCGACAACACTCTGTAACGGCTTCAACACGACTAGTATGTGACCAAGCAATTATTTGATTATAGATCTGTGTGGGCTGATTTGGCTAGGAGGCTTCTAACGCTATCATGAATATGTCCGTTTGTAGCTAGGATATTACCTGTTTTTATAGGGTTATCGTTACCGTTTACCTCTGTAACCATCCCGCCTGCCTCACGCACGATCACTATACCTGCAGAAATGTCCCATGGAGACAACGCATATTCCCAAAAACCATCAAAACGGCCCGCTGCAACATAAGCTAGGTCGAGCGCAGCGGAACCATAACGCCGAACCCCTGAGGTGTGTTTCCAAACTTGGTTAAGCATTTCTGGATATTCTGGGTGGCTCGAGTGTCCTTTAAATGGCATACCGGTAGCTAATAAAGTATCTGACATTTTAGTGCGTGATGATACTCTAAGTCTTTTTGAATTAATAAATGCTCCCCCGCCAGTTTCAGCCCAAAATAATTCGTCTCTTAAGGGGTCATAAATCACCCCAGCGTGCATTTTCCTATCCCGCTCTAAGCCTATTGAAATCGCAAAGTGTGGAATACCATGCAAAAAGTTAGTGGTTCCATCCAACGGATCTATGATCCAACGATTTGATTCATCAGAGCCTTCAATTGTTCCACCCTCTTCCAGCAAAAATCCAAATTTTGGCCGGGATTTCTTTAAATCATCAATTAAAGTTTGTTCAGCCTTATGGTCGGCTGAGGTTACAAAGTCAGCGGGGCCTTTACGTGATACTTGTAATTGTTCAACTTCACCAAAGTCACGGCAAAGACCTTTAGCCGCTTTGTAAGCTGCATTAGCCATAATAGTGATTAAAGGAGAACTATAGCGCAAGATAACGCCTCTTTAAAAAAATTTCAGTCGCGTGCTCGCTCAACGTAGCTGGCATCACCAGTATTTACAACGACCTGATCGCCAGTGTGAATATGCGCTGGAACCATGGTACGCACCTCATTATCAAGTAAGGCTGGTTTATAAGATGCGGCAGCAGTTTGCCCTTTGACCACTGGTTCTGTTTCTTTAACAGTTTGTACTGCTGTTTCTGGCAATTCAACGCCAATTATTTTCCCTTCATGAGATTCTATAGTAACTTCCATGCCATCTTGAAGAAATACAGATGGTTCACCGACCACATCACTAGCTAGCGAAACCTGTTCATAAGTCTCTGTATCCATGAAGGTTAACATATCTCCATCAGAAAAAAGAAATTGGCAAACTTTTTGATCTAATCGAACTCTTTCTACATTTTCCGACGCACGAAAACGCTCGTTTAGCTTACTTCCCGACAACAAGTCTTTAAGTTCTACCTGAAGATAAGCTCCACCTTTTCCAGGTTGAGTATGTTGAATTTTTGTTGCAACCCATAAACGGTTTTGATGTTCAATTACCATCCCAGGTCGTATTGCGTTGCCATTAATTTTCATAAAAAATGCCTATTAACTATTCTAGAATTTTTCAGTTTACTGTTGCTATATCAACTGGTAGCCGCTTCTGCAATGGCATCGTTGATCGTTTTAACAGCAATTGCTGGGCCGGCTGGATGATCCCAAACAGCCGAAATAACCGCGATAAAGTTAGCTCCAGCCTTTACTATTGGTGCGCAGTTTTGTGCTGTGATGCCACCAATAGCGACACTTTGTATGATAGTTACATCGTGACACCATTGTATTATTTCGAGTTCCGCTTTAGATCTCGGTACTTTTGTAACCGTCGGATAAAAAGCCCCGAAGGCTACATAATCAGCTCCAGCTTCGCCTGCTTCCAAGGCAAGGTGTCTGGAATTGTAACAGCTGACCCCAATGATTGCATCGTCTCCCATAATCCTTCTTGCTGATTGATAATCACCGTCATCAGCACCAATATGAGTTCCATCAGCGCCTAATTTAACCGCGAGGTCTGGCCGATCATTTATAAGGAATGCTACTCCATTGTCGTGACAAATTGGCATTAAAGTTTCGGCGGCACGACAAATTGCAGCATCATCTGTAGACTTTAGACGCAACTGAACGCAACCAACGTCTCCAGCTTCAAGAGCTGATTTTAAGTTGGCTGAAAATGCTTCTATATCGATCTTAGGCGGTGTAATAATGTAAAGGCGGCATTCATTCTGCATTATCGTACCACACAAATAAAAGTCTGATTTCAATTCAGGTTTTGAAGCATAATTGATACTTATATTATAACTCAAAAATTAGTAATGTAGCTTATAGAAACGAAATATTGTGTGTGGAATTTCTAGGCCTTGTTTTGGTAAATTTTAATAACCGTATTTAGCATATTTAAAGCTTCTTCACGCGGTCGTTGAAAGGTGTTGCGACCAATAATTGACCCAGAACCCCCACCATCACGCACTGCTCTCACCTCATCATATATGGAATCTAAATCTTTTGCTGCACCACCTGAAAAAACAACTATACGTTTTCCTTGGAAGGATGATTGAACAACATGTTCAATACGTTTAGTAAGATTAGAAATATCAATATTATGCATTGTATAGGTTTTTGCAGCTTCATCTTGTTCTATATATGCCGCCGGGGGCTTTACTTTTATTATATGTGCTCCGAGAAGCGCTGCAATATGTGCTGCATAAGCTGTGACATCAACCGCTGTTTCGCCTTCTTTGGACAAATGCCCCCCTCGTGGGTAAGACCATACAACTACAGCTAGTCCCAACGATTTAGCCTCTAATGCAAGTTCACGCAATTCTTCTATCATTTCAAATTGGTTTTCCGAACCAGGGTAAATAGTAAACCCAATAGCTGAACAACCTAAACGAAGAGCGTCCTGTACCGAAGCAGTTACGGCTTGGTCTTTGGTTACCGAGTGAGAGTTCGCACTGTTCACTTTAAGTATTGTCGGGATGGCACCTGCAAAAGTATCTGCGCCGGCTTCAATCATACCTAGTGGGCTTGCAAAAGCACTCAAGCCGGCATCTATTGCTAGGCGCCAATGGTAATGAGGGTCGTAACTTTCTACATTTGGAGCAAAACTTCTTGCGGGGCCATGTTCAAATCCCTGATCTACAGGTAAAATGACTAGATAACCTGTTCCTCCCAATCGTCCTTGCATCAGTATTCGAGCTAAGTTAGATTTCGTTCCTGGATTATCGCTTTCATAATATGCGAGGATCTTCCGAACTCGTTGGGAAATTTTCATGTCTTCGTCGCCCCTCTTTTTGGTAGGAGTTTAATACTGATTAGCTCAGAGTAATCTCCATTTCAATCTTTGATCTCTAATCTGTCGCTTTTTTTCGTTCTTTCTAGATCTCGTTGAAGATATAGCATGCAGGCATGTTCAGGTCGTTGTGTATTAGATAAATCAACGGCATTAGGTGGTGTGCGTGGGGAAACTAACCGTGAACCCAGCTGAACACCAATTTTGGAAAGTTTGTTTTTCATGGTTTTGGTTCCCGAAAAAGAAATCTGGTTAAAACCCATAACCATTGCTCTGTGTGCTAGAGATGCATCAAACCCGCAATCAACTACTACACCATGTGTCACTTTTGGATAAGTTTTTTTGGACTCTTCGTATAATGCCTTCAGAAATGTTAATCCCATATAATGACTTGCGCCTGGAGAAGTTCTTATTGTGATGTAGACGTCGCAAACGCTTGCTGCCGCAAGAGCAGCTTTCGCCTGTTTTAGCGTATGAACTATCACAATATAATTACTACTACATTTGTTAATTTTTCAAAGCCTCAATACCTGGCAAGCATTTTCCTTCTAACCATTCTAAAAATGCTCCGCCGGCCATAGAAATATAACTGAAATCATTTAATACACCTGAATGTTTAAGTGCAGCTACGGTGTCTCCTCCACCAGCCACTGACATAAGATTGCCTTCGACAGTTTGAAATGCCGCTGTTCGAGCTGCGGACATAGTAGCTGTATCAAAGGGTGAAATCTCAAACGCGCCAATTGGCCCGTTCCAAATTAATGTTTTAGCTGAATTAATAGCCTCGTTAATTTTTGTGAGTGTGTCTGGACCCACATCAAGAATCATTCCATTTTTGGGTATATGGCTAATAGGATAACGTTTATTTGGGGCGCCCTTCACAAATTCACATGCGACCATACCATCAACTGGGAGAATTAATTTACAACTACTTTCTTTGGAGTTGTTTTTGATTGTTTGAGCAACGTCAGATAGCTGTCTCTCACAAAGAGACTTGCCGACGTCTACCCCATCTGCATAAAGGAAGGTGTTGGCCATTCCGCCACCGATTACTAAAATATCTACAATTTTGATTAAATTAGATAAGACTTCAATTTTAGTAGAAACCTTGGCTCCGCCAATTATTGCCATAACAGGATGTGCCGGTTCTAAGAGAGCTCCTTGAAGCGCTATCAATTCTTTTTCTAGAAGGCGACCAGCGGCAGTAGGAAGATAGCGGGCAACGCCAGTTGTTGAGGCATGAGCTCGATGAGAGGCAGAAAAAGCATCATTAATAAAAAGGTTTCCCAACTTGCTTAATTCCTGAGAGAAAAGACTATCATTCCTTTCTTCACCGGGATGAAATCTAGTATTTTCTAGGAGAGCGATACCACCTGCCCCTAGGTTCTCTATTACGCGTTTTGCTTCGTCTCCAATACAATTAGGAGAAAAGGCTATCTCAAGCCCTCCAAGTGCATCATTTAAATGGGGTAAGAGGGGTTTAAGAGACATGGAGGGTCGTACTTTTCCCTTAGGGCGGCCAAAATGACTCAAAACAACTACCTTAGCACCATTTTTAGATAGTTCTAAAAGTGTTGGTGCTACCGCTTCAATTCTACTAGAATCGCTTACTTTACCATCAATTATCGGGACATTGAGATCAGCCCTGACTAAAACTACAGAGCCATTTACATCAATTCTATCAATTGTACGAAATGAGTATGACATCATACTGACCTACTCATAGTTCTCCTAACATTGAAGCGACATCTATCATTCGATTAGAGAAACCCCACTCGTTATCATACCATGACAGTATACGACAAAAAGTATCATTAATTACTACTGTACCACTTGCATCAAAAATTGATGAAGCTGGATTGTGGTTAAAATCCACCGAAACCAGAGGTTGGTCCATATAATTCAGTATATTTTTAAGTGATCCATCCGCGGCCTTTTTCATGCAACTATTGATTTCGTCAATAGAGGTAGGTTTCTGTGTTACGACAGTTAAATCAATCATTGAAACATTAGATGTAGGAACACGAATAGCAGTTCCATCAAGTTTGCCTTTAAGTTCAGGCAAAACTAACCCAACTGCCCTTGCTGCTCCTGTTGAAGTTGGTATCATAGAGGTGGCAGCAGCACGAGCCCTTCGCAGGTCTTTATGCATGGTATCTAGTATGGACTGGTCTAGAGTGTATGCATGTACAGTAGTCATAAATCCATGTTCAATACCAAACGTACGATGCAATACACTTGCAACTGGAGCCAAACAATTTGTGGTGCATGAAGCGTTTGAAACTATTACATCGTTAGGCGTTAGTTTTTCCTGATTTACACCATAAACAATAGTAAAATCTGCATTTTCGCCGGGAGCAGATATCAAGACCTTTCGCGCGCCTGCAGAAAGGTGTTTTTCCGCATCTATACGTTTACTAAAAATGCCTGTGCACTCCATTGCTACATCAATTTCAAGTTCTCTCCATGGTAATTTGCCGGGATCTCGCTCTGACAAAACACTAATAGAACCAAGTTCAGTCTCCAGTTTGTTGCCTTGAATTGAAACGGTTCCTGGAAATGAACCATGGATCGAATCGTATTTAAGCAAGTAAGCATTTGTTTCTATGGGTGCTAAATCGTTAATTGCAACAATATTTATGTCTTTGCGCCCCGATTCGTGGACAGCTCGTAATATGTTGCGACCAATTCTACCGAAGCCGTTGATAGCGATGCGAATAGTCATTCAAATCTCCATTCTGAGCCTTACAATTACTATGGAATGGGTTAGCTTGTGAGAACTAAGATATCAACTAGAGAATTCCAATTTTTTATGAATTTGTGGAAAAACAAGAAAATAAAGTGTGTAAATTATTTTTATCTTTTGGATATATTGGAGGAAGTTAAAATAGGCCACTTGAATTAGGACGATTTAAGTTAAATTATTGGTTCAATTAACAAACAAGGACCTCATACACAAATTATCATGTTACTAGGTTTTATCAGGCTTAACTTCTTAATGTTCCCATTTGTCCTAATTTTTGTATTTTCCAACATCACTAATATATTTGGGGAATCAAAAACTCTGGTTGCTGAAACCATCAATGCAAAAAGTATAACATTTAGTTTGCCGCTTAAAGGTATAAATCTTTTAAAAAGTGCTGATTTTGAAAAAGGTGCAGGCTTATTTCGGCAAGAATGGTCGGCACAGGCCAGTGATACGAATTTATCCGATACAGGATTTAACTTTTTTGGCCTTGGGCCAACATTTAGTGCAAAATCCTGTGCTGATTGCCACAAGGGAGCTGGTCGTGGAAGGCCGCCTTTAAGAATGGGTGAACCATTAAAAGCTCTCGTGATGAAGTTAGGTACAATCAACGGAGATAACACTCAACGGTTTCAGTCACATCATGCATATGGTGATCAACTTAATTCTATGGCGATTAAAGGAGTCCCTGCCGAAGGAAAGGCTTATGTAGAGTATTATTCAGAGGAAGGTCGGTATGGTGACGGCAGCATTTTTTATTTACGAAAACCAAGCTACGTGTTTCATGATTTAAAGTTCGGGCAATTAGACCATCGTACAATTACATCGCCACGAATTCCTCCAATTGTCGCCGGTCTCGGAATTCTAGAATCTATATCTGACGAAAATATTCTTAGTCTTGCGGATATCAATGATGTTAACTCGGATGGAATATCGGGAAAGCCTAATTTTGTCTGGAACCATGCAAATAACATATCACAATTAGGTCGTTTTGGTTGGAAGGCTGAGGTCGTGAATTTGTATAATCAGGTTGCGCAGGCGGCGTTTAGAGATTTGGGGCTTACCTCTAGATTACATCCTAATCAGCCTTGCCCGCCAGTGCAGATATCGTGTGGAAAAAGTGAGACCTCTGGAACAACGGTTGAGATAAGTGATTATCGCATTAAGGTTATAACGGATTATTTAAGGAATCTAGCGCCGCCGGATCGGTTAATTAATGAAATCAATCAGGTTAAGCGAGGTGAAGAGTTATTTTACGCTATTGGTTGTTCGAAGTGTCATGCTCCATTGATCAAATTAGGTTTTGGGCAATTAGATACCAAATACTATCCTGATATTGAGCCTTATACGGATCTTTTGCTCCATGACATGGGTCCAGATCTCGCTGACCATAATTCACAATTTGGTGGTAATGGACGTGAATGGAGAACACCTCCTTTATGGGGCTTAGGGAGCTTGAAACTTGTGAATCATCATGAGTTCTTGATGCATGATGGTCGGGCACGTGGTATTGCCGAAGCTATCTTGTGGCATGGCGGTGAAGGAAAAGTTTCAAGAGAAAAATTTCGGTTAATGGAGGCGACAGATAGAGATGATCTTCTGGAGTTTCTTAGATCATTATAAAGTCTCTAATACCCTGCCTTGCGCTGAGCTCTCTTGCGGTCGTGCGGGTTTAAAAGCCTTTTGCGAAGACGCATTGATCTTGGTGTGACTTCTACCAATTCGTCTGGATTTATAAAAGCTATTGCTTCTTCAAGTGACAGTTTTCTGGGTGTTGTAAGGCTAATAGCCTCATCAGAGCCGGACGCTCTTATATTAGTTAATTGCTTAGATTTAAGGGGGTTAACAATCAAGTCTCCCGGGCGAGAATGCCGACCTATAATCATTCCAGGATAAACGGGGTCTCCCGGCGTAATAAATATTGATCCACGTTCTTCTAAATTCCAAAGAGCAAATGCGACTGATTTTCCTTGATTTCCAGACACCAAAACGCCGTTATGCCTGCCCATTGTTTTGGCACTTTTAAGCTGAAAAGAATGAAAGATACGGCTCATTATAGCACTACCACGCGTAGTGGTTAAGAGATCACTATTGTAGCCAATGAGGCTTGCAGATGGTGTATGGAATTGCAATCGTATTCGTCCATTACCTGATTGACGCATGTCAATAAATTTGCCTTGCCGTTTGCTAATACCATCGACTATTGCACCCACAAATTCGTTGTCGGTATCTATCTGCACTTCCTCCATAGGTTCAAGAATTTCACCTGTCTCAGAATTTACTTTTTGTAAAACACGTGGAGGGCCAATGCAAAACTCAAATCCTTCACGTCGCATTGTTTCGATTAAAATTCCTAACTGTAATTCTCCTCGACCTGATACATTGAAACTGTCGGTTGTACTATCATCTTTGACCTTAATCGAAATATTACTCTCGGCCTCCCTTAGAAGCCGAGTACGGATCTCTCTGGAGGTTAGATATTGACCTTCTCCTGCGAAGGGTGAATCGTTAACCAAAAAACTTACCGATATAGTGGGGGGAGCAATAGGTTGGGCTTCAAGTGCAATACTAACTTTTGGATCAGCAATGGTATCTGAAACGCTAGCATCTTCTAGTCCAGCTATGGCAATGATATCACCTGCTTTAGCTTCTTCAATTACAGTACGTTTCAGACCACGAAATGCTAGAAGTTTTGTAATACGACGCTCCTCAATAGATTTTCCCGAATAATTTATTGCTCTTACTGTTGTATTAGGGCGAATTACTCCAGTTTTTATTCTCCCAGTTAGTATTCTACCAAGAAAAGGGTCAGCTTCTAACATTGTGACCAACATGGAGAAGGGTTTATCTATATCGGCGTGTGGGGAAGGTACATGATCAATAATCATGCTGAATAGGGGAGAAAGATCTTTTGAGGTCGAATCCGGGTCTAGTTTTGCCCAACCATCACGAGCGGATGCAAACACTATTGGAAAGTCGAGCTGACTTTCACTGGCGTCAAGAGCAGAAAATAAATCAAAAACTTCTTCATATACCTCCCAAGGCCTGCTATCTGCTCTGTCGACCTTGTTTATAACTACTATGGGGTGGAGGTTTAACCCTAGTGCCTTTTCAAGTACAAATTTAGTTTGTGGCATAGGGCCTTCTGCCGCATCAACTAGTACTAGTACCCCATCGACCATACCTAGAATACGTTCTACCTCTGCACCAAAGTCGGCGTGCCCAGGTGTGTCAACAATGTTAATACGATATTCTCTCCAAGTTATAGAGGTACATTTAGAGAGGATAGTTATACCTCTTTCTCGCTCCAAATCGCCACTATCCATCGCTCGTTCGGAAACTCGCTGATTAGACCGTAAGGCGCCACTCTGAAGTAAAAGTGAGTCAACTAGTGTTGTTTTGCCATGATCCACATGGGCAATTATGGCAACATTTCTTAAATTCATACTTCCGCATATGGTGTTTTATTTGTCTCGTTGCAACTTTCTTTAGCACACGTTAAATTGACATCTTTCCGCGTTTCTAGCAAATGCGCTTATGTAGTTAGTCGAACGGTGGATCGTACTAGCACATAGTCGCGGAATATTATGTATAAAAGAGGCACGGCGGTGCTCTCAGGAATCATAGGTGTTTCGAATGGGAAATTTTCCCTATATTGGCATGCCTTGTCGGGGAGTAAGCTACATCGTGCGTTATCGAAATATCAAAATTATCATATTACCTTTTCTTCTTTTGCTGGGTGGGGTAACGCAGCCAGCATCGGCAAAAGACGTTCTGGTGTTTGCGGCTGCAAGTACTATGGAAGCTATAACATCAGCTGCTCTGAAATTTAGTCAACTTAATGATATTCGGGTGAGGAGTGTATTTGCAAGTTCTGCTGTACTTGCCAAGCAAATACATAACGGAGCACCTGCAGATATCTATTTGTCCGCAAACCCAATGTGGATGGACTATTTAAGTGATCATGGGCGGATTATTTTGAACTCTCGTAATGATTTATTGTCTAATAGGCTAGTAGTAATAGTTCCTTCAAATGGTACCTTTAAAGAGGGTTTAGACTTTGAAACTAACATCTTAAATTTAGTTAATGGTAAACGTTTTGCATCGGGTGACCCCTCTCATGTTCCATTAGGAATATATGCTCGGCAGGCATTAGAGTCAGTAAATGTATGGGATATTACGCAAAAATTTCTTGTGCGAACTATGGACGCAAAAATGGCTCTACGATTAGTTATTCGCGAAGAGGTTCCGCTTGGCATTGTTTATGCTAGCGATGCTAGGGCCACTAATAAGGTTAGAATTGTCGATACTATTCCAATATCTAGCCATGAACCCATCCGCTATCCTATAGCGCTTATTTCTACAAGTGAGAATCCTATTGCTAGAAGTTTTCTTGAATTTTTATTTACTCCAGAAATTCGAGAATTATTCTATGAGCACGGGTTCTCATCGCCATGAATAAAATATGTTTGTATTAACTGAACTTGAGAGTGAAGCAATTCTTATTAGTCTTAAGGTGGCCTTTTGGTCAATGCTTCTCAGCTTGCCCATTGCTATTGCTATTGCTTGGATACTTGCGAGAAAACGGTTTTTTGGTCATGCGATTCTAAACGCTTTTGTTCATCTACCATTAGTAATGCCACCTGTCGTCGTGGGTTATTTACTTTTACTGTTACTTGGTCGCAATGGTTTAATAGGAGAATGGCTTTGGGACACATTGGGTATTTCCATTGCATTTTCCTGGCGAGGTGCAGTGGTAGCTTCTTCTGTAATGGCCTTTCCTCTTATGGTTAGGGCTATTAGACTTTCATTGGAAAGCATTGATATTAGATTAGAGTCTACGGCTCGTACTCTCGGTGCCTCACCTCTTTGGGTTTTTATTTCGATAAGTCTCCCTCTTTTAGTACCCGGAATTTTGACAGGTTCAATGCTTGGTTTTGCGCGAAGTTTTGGAGAATTTGGGGCTACTATCACACTAGTATCTAATATTCCCGGTGAGACTCGTACGCTTCCTATCGCGTTATATGGTGCAACGCAGCTGCCAGAAGGGGATGGTATGGCTCTGCGTTTGCTTATTTTCTCAGTCATCATTGCACTGTTAGCGCTCTTTGCATCTGAAATATTAGCTCGTCGAGCACAACGGCGATGGAAGCGTTAGAAGAAATTGATAGTTAATTTTAAAAAGCGATTGGGGGATTTTATCGTAGATGTCAACTTTAATCTGGAGGTTAATGGCATCACAGTCTTATTTGGTCGTTCAGGTTCAGGTAAAACTACCTTAGTTAATATGATGGCAGGGTTGCTGATACCTGACGAGGGTGTTTTTGAGATTGGTGATAGAACACTTTACCATTCAGTTGATAGGATTAATATTAAACCAGAAAGGCGTCGTATTGGTTATGTTTTTCAGGAAGATAGGCTTTTCCCTCATCTTACCGTGAAGGCAAACTTGTTTTTTGGGCGGCGTTTTGCTCCTAAAACCAATCGATATGTAAACCCTTCACAAGTAATCGAACTTCTTGGTCTTGCTAATTTTTTAAAGCGTGGACCGATGACCCTTTCTGGTGGGGAAAGACAACGGGTTGCTATTGGTAGAGCGTTGCTGTCAGAGCCCCGCCTCTTATTAATGGATGAACCATTGGCGGCACTAGATTCTGAGCGCAAAAGCGAAATTATGGCTTACATAGAACGCCTTAGGGATGAACTCGATATTCCCATTATATATGTCAGTCATTCGTTAGAAGAGGTAGGTCGCTTGGCTGATAATATTGTTTTGTTGTCAAACGGCGCAGTAATTGCTATGGGGCCTACAGCTGATATTATGGGTCGGCCAGATCTTAGACCTCATACGGGTAGACATGAGGCAGGCGCTATTATTAATACAACAGTGACACATCATGACAATATTGGGCTTACGACGCATGAATTTACTGGCGGAAGCTTGCAAGTTGCGAAACTCGATCTGGCCTTAGGAACTTCCGTACGTGTACGTATACGTGCTCGTGATGTTGTAATTGCTACAGTGGTTCCCGAGTCAATTAGCATTTTAAACATATTTAAAGGGGAGGTGGTGGAAATAATAGAGGGGAATGAGGGCGCCATCGATCTAAGGTTGGATATTGGGGTTAACTTGTGGGCTAGAATAACAAAACGTTCTTCCAATGAACTTAATTTAACCCCGGGTTGTCAGGTATACGCCTTGGTTAAGAGCGTTGCTATTGACCGGCATAGTTTGGGTCTGATCGTTCCTCCTCGACAAAAATAATAACCAAATAATTCTTTATAAATGAAAAGGAAAAGAATTTAATATTTAAAAATAACAAAGAGAAATCGGAGAAAGCGTATGAGTGATGCGACCCCTACAAATTTAATCGATAATGAAAGAGTAAAAGTAACAGAGTGGAAGTTTAAACCTGGTCAAAGTACTGGATGGCATAGACACGCAATGGATTATGTGGTTGTTCCTGTAACAACCGGAAAACTCCTTTTAAAGGAGCCAGACGGCGAGCGAACAGTAGATCTTGTTACTGGCCAACCATACTTTCGTTAGGAGGGGGTTGAGCATGACGTGATTAACCCAAGTTCAACAGATGACTTTATTTTTATAGAAGTGGAGATGAAGTAGCGAGTAAACTATCAATATGCATCGAATGCCTATTAACGCACCTTACCTAGGATATGTGTAAACGTGACAAAAATTTTTCTGCGTCTATCTACCCAATCATTGCTTAAGTTAATTCTATGACTTCTACCTTTCAGGCAAAGTACCTAGTATCTTTTTACTATAAACCTCCGGGTGACCTTTGGGGAGGGTGCTAAGTGAGATTGCTTAAAAGATTTCTCAAACATTATAGTTGGGCGCACCTTGTCGCATTAAGTGTGTTAGCTGCATTTGTTATTTTGCGAGCTACGGATTCCCAACCTATACAGTTATTACGATATAAAGTATTTGATGGTTATCAACAAATCGAGCCGAGGGCTGATAGTAGGCAGCCGGTAGTAATTATTGATCTGGATGATGAAAGCCTGAAAGAATTGGGTCAATGGCCATGGCCACGTACTTTGCTTGCAAAGCTTGTATTGAAGTTGAAGAAAGCAGGAGTTGTTGGGGTTGCATATGATATTGTATTTGCTGAGCCTGATCGTACTTCACCAGGCCTTTTAGCTGATAGTATTAGAGGGCTAGATAAAAAGACGAAGAAAATGCTACGTAAAATGCCAAGTAATGACGAAACTTTTGCGCGTATTATTAAAGGCTATAACGTAGTGCTGGGTCAGTCGACCCAGCAGCGAAAACTTGGCGAGGCAAGTGACCGAACCTCATTAAAGGCTACTTGGGCAAATCTTAACAAGAGTAGAACCGTAAAAGGACTTACACCAGATAACTTTCTTTATACTTTTCCCAGTATCGTTCGAAATATCGAAATACTTGAGAGCTCTGCAAGAGGAATAGGGGTGTTTACCTTTGTTCCGTCTGTGGACGGTATAGTACGCCAAGTTCCTTTGGTGGTGCGAGTGGGTGAACATATCTACCCAACGTTGGCTCTTGAGTTATACAGAGTCGCGACTGGACAAAAGACTATGGCGCTCGAATATGATGCGGCGGGTATGCGCGGTGTTAAGCTTAAAGGCCTTAATGTTCCAACTGATCGTTCAGGTCAAATTTGGATGAAATTTGGCAAGCATGACCGTAGTTTATATATATCCGCTAAAGATGTACTAAACGGCAGTGTTGAAAAACAGAAATTGCGCGGAAAATTAGCCTTTCTGGGCACTTCGGCAATCGGCCTATTAGATATTAAGGCAACGCCCCTTGATGCAGCAATCCCAGGCGTAGAAGTTCATGCGCAGCTGCTACAAAACATGTTAGATAAGAATTATATAACTCGGCCAAGTTGGGCTATTGGTGCGGAGGTAGTCGCCATGGTTTTGGTTGGTTTGTTAATGGTAGCACTAGTACCATTTTTGGGAGCAATATGGACTTTAGTATTAGCATTGGGAACCATACCAGTATTAATTGGTCTGTCTTGGTGGTCCTACGACTCACACGGCCTATTGATTGACATGGTATTTCCAGCACTATCAATCTTTATCATTTCAGTTATTCTTACTTATCTTAATTATATGCGTGAAGAACGTGAACGTCGACAAGTCCGGGGTGCATTTAGCCGTTATATGTCACCTGACTTAGTGGCTCAACTTGCTGACGACCCAAGCCGATTAACCCTAGGAGGCGAGATGAGAGAGATGTCAGTGTTATTCGCTGATATTAGAGGTTTTACAACAATTTCAGAACAGTTTGATGCGGAGGGATTGACTAAGTTTATTAACCGGTATCTTACACCAATGACTAATGTGATTTTAGAGAGAAAAGGTACCATCGATAAATATATGGGTGATTGCATAATGGCTTTTTGGAACGCACCCTTAGATGATGAGGATCATGCTGTGAATGGTGTGCGATCAGCACTCGCTATGTTTGCTGAATCGGACAAAATGAATACCGAGCTAAAGCGTGAAGCAGAAGAACAGAATAAAACTTATATTCCTCTGAGAATTGGCGCAGGTGTGAACACTGGTATTATTTGTGTTGGAAATATGGGTTCGGATATGCGGTTTGATTATTCGGTGCTGGGTGATGATGTGAATCTAGGTGCGCGTCTTGAGGGACAATCTAAAACTTATGGGGTCGATATAGTTATTGGGGAGAATACCTATAAGTATGTTAATAATTTTGCTGTGTTGCAGCTAGATCGTATCCAAGTCAAAGGGAAGACTGTTCCAGTAGACATTTATTGTGTATTAGGTGATGAAACTGCAAATGCTAATGCAGAGTTTGAGAAATTACGTGAGCAGCATGATCACATGATTAATGCTTATAAAGATCAAAACTGGAAAGCTTTAGATGAATTAATTCAGGTATGCCGTGGACTCGGCAAACCCTACAGTCTAGATGTACTATATGATCTTTATGAAGCAAGATGTCAGGAGTATGCTTCAAATTCTCCCGGCAAAAATTGGGATGGAGTCTTCGTAGCGAAGAGTAAGTAGATTGAATTTACTCATAGGGCCAAACTCTTAAAAAATTTGCATCTTCTATCGCTTCATAGCCTTTTGTTTGAGTTTCCAAAGCACTTACGAAAAAAGAGCCCTTTGACTGAGGGATGCCAGCATGATTCGAAGGCGTTATATTCTCAGCAACCTTATCAGTTCTTATGATTTTTTCAGGGTTTTCTGTGAATTCATGTTGCTTAGAAAATAATTTGGTGTCGTTGACCGGTCTTTTATTTCTGTCTAGAAGTGTATTATTAGTTATGGGTGCTACTTCGTTTAGTACAATATTTCGCTCAGTTTTAGCTAGTTTTTTCTTAATAATGTCAGTAGGCGCCACGGCAATTTTCTTAGAGTATTTAACGCCTGATTTCGTCGCAGACTCAATCCTAGCATGAGAAACTCCGTTACTGGAATTAGTAGAGCCACCGAGTTCAATTCTATTACTGGTCAGCGCCGAAGAGGTTTCAGGTGATTTGGATGTTCTTATAGCTTTAGACGCTAATTGATTTTTAGATTTAATTTGCGAAATCCTAGATACGCTCTCCAAACTTAACTGTCCTATGGAGGTTAAAAGACGATAAACGGCGATTCGAGCGTCATGTTGAGCATTAACAAGATTTATTCTTGCGTCAAACATTTGACTCTCAGAATCAAGGACATTGATAACTGTTTCTTTGCCGGCCTCTCTTAACTTTCGTCTGCCATTGAATACTTCAGCTGCAATATTAACTGCATTTTGCAATAACGTTACTCTCTGACGTGCAGTGTCCAAAGCAGACCAGGCAAGTCTGGTCTCTTCAAGAATTTTTCGCTTTACAAAAGTGCTGGAATCAATACTTGCCAAGTAATCATAAGCTGCGCGGTCAACGCCAGCTTCCGTAGCAAACCCGTTAAAAATATCCCAGTTAGCTTTCACTTTTGCAGAAAAATCACGCCGGCCGCCCCTTGTGCCACCAAAATCATCCTCGTATCCCCATTCCCCGACTATATCTACAGTAGGGAAATAACCTGATTTTGCAATTTTTCGTGCTTGCTGTGCTATATCAATGCGTTTTTCTGAATTACGTATTGCCGGGTGCAGATTTATAGCCATTTTCTTAGCATTATCTAAGTTCTCTGGCAGTAAGGAAAGTGGCGGAGTGGGTATGATCATCTCGTCAACTACTGGTTCGTGTCCAAACACTTGGTTGAATCGGCTACGGGAATCTCTTAGTGCGCCATCAAATGCAACACGACGTTCCTTTGCACCTTGAAGGCGTCTTTTTGATTCTAACACGTCTAATGCAATACCAGATCCTCTACGTACGCGCTCGTCTTCAAGCTCTAGTTGTTTTTGAATTGTAGCTTCATTATCTATTGAAAGTTTTAAAAGCCGCAGGTTTCTTAAAACCTCCAAATAGACGGAAACACCTTCAAAAAGAATGTTCTGAGATACTTCCTCAATACTTATCTCGGCGGATTGTTTAGTTAATTGAGCTGTTTCATTATCAGCATCTGTTAGAAACCCATTAAATACGGTTTGGGTGACAGTAACACTGGCTTGTCGCGATTGGCCGGTAGTGAATGGCCCTTGATCAGGCGTTGCAGAAGTTCTACCAGGACTATCAATTCGTTCATATCCAAAATCACCAGATGCACTCACGACAGGCATATATCCTGCACGCGCGGTATTTATAGCTTCCTGACTAGAAGATATACTTTTTTGTGCTGCTAAAATTTGTGGATGTTTTTCAAGTAGTTGTCTAGCTTCTTCTTCCAATGATTTTGCAACAACATGGCCGTTATGAACAATAATTGGTAGAGTGCCAAGTAGAACTGCACAAAATGCAGCGAATCTAAACTGCTTTTTCATAAAAAATTAGCCTGTCAGTCAAACTTCTGATTTTGTTACTAAAAACACTATTTTACTCGAAACGACACTAGCACAAGCTTTAGATTTCGCAAGCATACTAAGTTCACCATATATTAATAAACAAAATTATTTATAAAGAATATCTTTAGCTAAACAGCCATTAAGCAAGGTGTTGTACTACGCATCTAAAGAAAGATTTCCTTTCGGAACAGAAATGCACGCAAGACAGGAACCCGCCTCAGGTTCCGCCCCTGGTTCGTTTAGATAATCAACTTCACCCTCTTTAATAGCGGTAATACAAGTACCACAGTTACCAGCTCGACAACCAGAATCTAGGTCAATATCATTTTCTTCTGCGAAATCTAGGATTGATCCAATTTCAGGCTCCCAATCTAATGTTTTCCCCGATTTTGCAAACGTAATTTTTACTCCAGCACTTGCCGTTGAAGCTTCTGTGGCTTCCTTGTTAGCTTCAGTTTTTGTTTTTTTAACAGTCGCTGGACCAAAAGCTTCAAAGTGAATGTACTTTTCTGGAACTCCCCAACCTTCTAAATCGGGCACTATCGTGTTCATCATTGGAGGTGGCCCGCACATATAAAAATCATAGTTATTGGAAGGAAGTAGTCGTTTAAACAATTCTACGCTTACCCTCTCAGAATATTGGTAATCTTTGCCTTCTACATCGGACTCTTTTGGCCGGGAATAACACACACACATATGCACATTCTCATTTTCCCGAGCAACCTGTTGTAAGTGCTCTTTCATGACTTGCTCTCCACTGTCACGCACGCCGTAAAAGAACCATGTTTCTCTCTTGGATCCGCTTTCAACGATCTGATTAAGCATGCTTAACACAGGCGTGAGGCCAATACCCCCACCGATAAGCACTACGGGAGTTTGCTTAGAAGTATCCATAAAAAAATGCCCACCTGGAGCCTTAATATCAAGGATATCGCCTTCATTTACGTTATTGTGGAAGTGATTTGACGATAATCCTGGAGGCACATCTGGGTTATCTCTAGGTGGTGGTACGGCTTTGATAGAGCATCTGTAATAATCTGGATGATGCGGGCTATCTGATAAAGAGTAGCAACGAATAACTTGTTTTTTTTCGCCTGGAATATCTAATCCAAATGTAAGGTATTGTCCAGGTTTGAATGGCGGAAGGGGTTTTCCATCATGAGGAGTGAAGTAAAATGAACAAATTCCCCCACCCTCAGGTTCTTTTTTGTTGACCTGAAATTTTCTAAACCCACTCCATGAGAGTTCATTAGACTCTCGCTCGATACGCCTCTGATCCATAATGTGATCAATTTCGGTACGTAACCGGAGTTCTTCAATGGATGCGCCAGTGCTAGCCAATGCCCGTCGTTTTAGGCCATTACCTATCGATATAAATAGGTATAGTGAAAGTATTGCTAAAAAGACTATTGCAACGACGTTTACAGCAATTTCCATTCCCTAGAATCCCCCAACATTCCGGCGGTAACTAAAAATATTTAAAAAATGAGTCTAAATAGTAAATGTTCAGACACATCTAAAATTTCCGCCTAATTTCTAGCCTTGCTCCTGCTAAATTCTCATCTTCTACGCGCCAGCCATGCATTGTATCTGCTCTAAAAATCCATGCTTCATTCAAAGGAAATTGATAACGAAGCCCTATGGCATATTCATCTCCACGAGCTGATCGCCCATTTTCATTTTCTCCTTCTATAACTTGTAAAGCGGCTACTTCCACAACTATCTGACGATTTAGGCTATACAAATATTCCAATCCAACGGCTCCACCGGCGGTATTATGACCAGTATCATCTAATTTTGGAAAGTTAGTCAGGCCGTCTGTTTCAAAATTGATACCTGTATTTTCTAAAATACCGCCCGCTCCACCAGCGCGAGCAGCTGACTGTGGACGGTCTAGGCCCGCAAAAAAGTTAAAATACGGCACAAAAGTAGAAGGTTTATGAGTTATGAGGGAGTTCTCTATGAGAAATATAGCACCGTCTGCGGTATCTTGATTATTATTAGAGCGGTCTTGGCCAAAGGAGTATACAAGTCTAGCACTATTAGATAGCCAGCCCCCATAACGTTTTGTAAATGCAATAGTTGCGTTACTAAAACTTTGATCGTCTAAACCAGATTCTCCGTCAAGGTGAGCAATTCCAGCCTCTAAATAACCTTCCATACTTTCAATAAAGGTAGCTGCTCCATAAATATTTACATTATGGTCTGCCGCCAACCCATCGTTGTCCGTTATACCAGGATTGGTAACCTTATCGATACCTACAAAAAACGTTATGTCCATATTAGAAATATCTAGTACAGGGCTGTTCAGGGCTGGTATCGCTATTGCAGCGCCGGTGAACGCATCCTCCAGCCAAACACCGTTCTGAAAAAGTAACGGCATAAGGCCAAATGAAAATGGCACATCAAGTGATGAATATTCGCCGGCTAAACCGGAGTATATTGCTCCAGCATCTCCTTCAAAAAATGCTGCGTCGATATTCCCATCAAACTGCACTTCACATTTTCTCTGGGGATCATTGTTAGGTGCGTCATTGCCAAAGAATTCACAACGAGTAAATTCCCCTTGCCCGTCAAGAGGACCCATAAACCAGTGGATCCTTTCTGTAGAAGTAAAACGATAATCGAATTCAAGGTTCAGGCGAGTTGCTATTTGTCCGACCTCATTGTCACCATTATCGTTAGCAGCCAATGCTGTTCGCCAATCGCCATATACCAGGAATTGATTGTAGTTTGGATTTAAGGATCCAAATACTGACCCAGATTCTTTGTATGTCCCTTCGTCATAAAGTGCTCTTCCCTCTTCAATTAAAGGTCGGGGGGTGGCAAAAGCAGACTTTCCACCATAAATTTCAAGCTGTGCGTCGCTGTCATAAACTGCATCCTCATAGGCGGGGTCGGGGCGAAACAATTCTTTGTCATGTTCTATAATATTAGCTCTTGAGTCACTCTTGATTTCAGCAGCATAAACTGTGTCTGCTGTGTGTAAAACGAGAGAGCAAATCACGCCAATACATATCATCCAGCCGTTACGGAAGTAGGAAGTTGGTATGTATTTTTTTATAATCACCGTCTAGCTCCCAATCTGAAACTCAACAGTATAAGCATCAACGTCGAGCATCCATTCATTCATACTACGTTCCATTTCTGTAGTGGCTCCAACGAAACGCATAAAATAAATCGGCTCTGCTCGGCTTCTCATTCGCACAGCCAGTTTGTATTTTCCACTTTTAGTTAATAGATCAGCAGGCACCGCATAGTTTGCTGTCCTACTGCCCAAGGGTGGAATCGAGCGACCTTCCATGCGAACAAACGGAGGATGATTTATCACTGTGGTGGGTTGCGCTGCAGGTCTGAGAAATGGGAGTTGATCCACATCAAAGTTCACAGGTAAGTACATCTCCCTATCTGTTCCCTTAACGTTAGTAGTTAAAAATTTGGTTTGTAGGTTGAATAATTGTTTGTCAAAGGGAATTTTTCCAGCGAGAACATCCAAACTATGTTGGTCGGCCATATCTCCATTGCTATCAATATACCCTGATTCCCAGATATTATTTCCATCTGGATCTATCAAGGCAACATTTAACCAAAGTTCGGGCTGTGCCCCAAGAGAACCAGAGGGAAGATTGTGGCCATTATTCTTATTGGTAACTATGTAATGAAAATCCAGATCCTCGCCCACACGTAAATCGCTCTCAAAAAATGGACCATCGATATGTGACCCGTTTTCCATAACGCGTTTTCGAAGATCTCTTTTTTCTTCAATTAACTCAAGATTATATTCAACTACTGCACGTGCTTCTTCTCTATCAAATCTGTCTTCCCAAACCTCAGGAAACTCAATTTCATCTCTGTCACCGGCATCTACTGCTTCTTCATATTCATCTTCCCAGTCTGGGTCGCCCCAAGGTTGACGCCAGTTAAATTCTAGCCACTCCCGCACAGTCCAGTTTTCAGCATCTGGATTGTGGGGAAAAATACCGGGATGAGCGATTGGATATCCGGGGCCAGCAAATGAATGGTCGTGTCTAACTCGGTCTTCGTTTACAGGCCTGCCATCTACCACCGCTGCTGGACCCCGTTTAAAATGCCCCGCCACACCCGGGTTATAACTCATATGGCAATCTTGGCATGAAACTCCATTCTCGTGGGCAGGAGAATCTCTATATTGTTCCCAAACCACCTCCAATTTTATGCCCAGATTAACAGCGACCTGGTGGCAAGATGTGCAAAATTCAGAATCAGAGAGCTGTTTAAATTTTATTCCAGCCGTATGGATTTGGTTGCCGCGCTCGTCTTTGTTTGTGGCTACTTTCCATGAACTTGCATTCGAAACTACTTCTTCAACTCCGTCACCACCAATATTTCCATATACTGGTTCAAATATTTCTCCGGATACGATTCGACGTTCTCCATTTGCTCTACCGTAAGCTTCGTTTACTCTATGACAAGTGATACAAGTTACACCCTCTCGGGAGACTTGGCTGCGATCCCAAATGGGCATTTCTCTCGGTTCACCCATTGTAGTACCAGTGCTAATATGGCATCGCACACAAAATGCATTTATGGTCGGAGCCAGAGAATTTATAGCATTTTCAAACTTGTGAAACATCGGAGAAATTGATGAATAGGCATGATTCGAGGACGCCCATTCACGATAAATATCTTCATGACAGGACTTGCATTTCGAAGCACTTGGGAAGAGGTCACCATCTAAAATTTCAGCGTGCATGGCGTCTGGGTTTATTTCTTCGTCAGCACCAGCGGGCGGTGAAGCTGCAAGTATTGCTACAATGCAAAGAGATACTATAAATACCGCAAGAGTACGATACATTATTATAGTTTTAATCCATGGTTTCTTCATTTTCTACCGTCCGTAAGTCAAAGCCTGGGCTAAGGTGATAATTATGGCATAACTGGCAATCTTGTTTTACCTGACCCTCTCCATGGCATTGTGCACAGGTTGTTTGGTCAATAGGAAAAAAGTTACTATCAAAAATATTAGGGTCGTGCTGTTCGAATGCATCCTTATAAGCAGATTTTTCATTTATCTTATGGCAAGTGCGGCAACCATTATTTGGATCCATAAGGTTTACCCCTTCAGGATTTAGCATAGTAATATGGGCTCCATGCGAATAATAGGTGTATGGCCTTAAATTGCTGGGTTGATAAGCCCATTCGGCCTGCCATCCTCCATCTTCTGTATTTGATATCGCGTGGCATTTCGTACAGGCTCCCACCCCTTCTTTAGGATCTAAAATTATTTGCTGCATTTCTTCTACTACGGACTGATAATCTTCTGTATCATCCAAATGGCCGTTTTTTGTATGAAGTGCAAAGTTTATCCAGTTTTTAGCAACAGGATCGCCATGTTGCAACGGTGCGTAGCGTAATTCAAGTGCATCGCCATACCACCCACCAGCTGTATTCTCGGCTGGTGCTTCATATTCAAGGTTGGCAGCCCAAGCGCATGCAATACGTTTGACAAGTTCGGAGCTTAATCCCGAAAGCAGTCTACCGGATCCCTGATTGTTGAACCTTTCTCCTATTAAATCTTCTAACGGCGCCGTTCCTTCTTCAGCTAGACGCAATACTAACTCTTGTATGGGTTCGCTATAACTATCCATATCATCGATTAATACTTCTAGAAGGAAGGAATTAATAGGGGAAGCTTCTTCTAGAGACACTGATTCGTATTCCTCTTCCTCATATTCTGGCAATTCTACTTCGTC
>CAYRUX010000081.1:0-7656 GCA_964427515.1 uncultured Rhizobiaceae bacterium | reverse complement strand
AAGGTCTGGAGACTAAGAATACGCGCCTTCTTTTAGCTAAGCCAATGATAGTGGATTCGATTGAGCCTGCCCGAGAAAGAGGGCTATTTGATAATGAACAACTCACCCGCGATTCTAGTGAAATTTTAATACTTGCACAATCTGCAGGTGCGGATATTCTAGTTTCGCGGCCAGCCAACCTAGCGACTGATGAGGTGGCAAAATTACCATCAATTCAACATTGATTGCTTGAGTCAGAGCGAAAGCTGGATCAGCGTTTTGATACGGTGTGTGACTTGGATGCAACTTCCCCTTTACGTTTAATAGAAGACATAATAGGGGCTATTGAACTCTGTGAGCAAAGACGCTGTGATAATGTGATAACAGGCTCCGTTGCGCATCGGTCTCCCTATTTTAATATGGTAGAGAATAGCCCTAATGGGTTTGTTAGGATAGTTAAGTCTTCAGATAATCGGATAGTCCGTCGTCAAAGTGTGCCAGAGTGTTACGATTGTAATGCAGCAATTTATGTTTGGCCCCGTGACAATCTTCTATCTGCTGATGAGGTCGTGACAGAACAAACTCTTCTCTACGAAATGCCAGAAGAACGTTCTCGAGATATTGATAGTCTGTTTGATTTTGAATTAGTTGAATTTTTAATGAGTAAACAGAAAACGGAGTAGGATTTTTAATGCTAGATAATGATTATCGGTCGCTATTTGATCTGACGGGTCAAGTTATATTACTGACTGGCGGCGGAGGATTTTTAGGATCAGAGTTTGCTAAAGGCTATGCGGCATCTGGTGCAGATTTAGCTATTCTTGATATAGATGAGGATAGTTGTGAATCAGTAGCTAGAAAAATAGCCAATGAATATGGAATTCGGGCGACTGGTTTTACTTGTGATATTTCGAATAGTGCTTCGGTTGTCAATGCTATAGAGGCCATAAAGGCTAAATTTACTAAAATTGATGTTTTGCATAACAATGCTGCAAATCAGGCGTTAGGCTTAACTAATGAATTTGCATCTTATGAAGATTATAGTCTCGGTGACTGGAGACGCGTAGTAGAGGTTGATTTGCAAGGTATGTTTCTAATAACTCAGGCCGTTGGCGGTTCTATGGTGCAGGATGGTATCAAGGGGTCAATCTTGCAGACCTCGTCAATTTACGGTGCTTTAGCACCTGACAATAGAATATATCAAGACGCTAAATACGAAACTAAAAATATTTGCTCTCCTGCAGTTTACTCAGTTGTTAAGGCAGGTAGTGAAGGGCTTGTTCGTTGGCTGTCAACATACTGGGCAGAGAGTGGCATCCGTGTTAATGCTTTGGTTCCAGGTGGGGTGGAATCGAAACAGAATGATATTTTTAAACAACAATATGCAAATCGTGTTCCATTAGGGCGTATGGCAACAGCTGGAGAAGTTGTTGGTGCTGCTATATTCTTAGCGTCTAATGCAGCCTCATATATAACAGGGCAAAGTATCTTTGTAGACGGTGGGCTGAGTACTTGGTGAAAACTATCCAAATGAATATGAGTAAACAGTCGTTTTCGTAGCGGGTGCTTTTGATTGGCCTAACTTAATAAACCCTGCTTTCATTGCTCTTGGAACTGATAAACGAATTTTTTTGACAACGAGCCCCCACGGCTACTCGACAGGAAAAAACTCCTAATGGTGATAGCTAACATTTCGATGGCAGAATCAAATAATTCCACTAGTAATTTGATAGCACCATTCTTATGGGATGATATAGCAAATCTGTCTAACTGGCGTGATCGTATTGCGTGGCCTATATCGGAAGTGTTTTCTCGGTTTTTAGGCGAAGCTACCTGTCGAGAAGTTTTATCTTCAATTCAAGGCCTTGACGATGAATTTCAGCAGCAAGTTGCAAAAGTAGCTGCAGGGAGTTTTATAAATGGTTTTGTTTCGCTAGCTGAAGCAGCCTATGTAGCTCAGGGCGAAGTCCAGCAAGGCATAAAGCCTCTAGGTGGTCCTCCAGAATTAGCAGCAATCCGTGATACGGCAGCTACCGTAAAGGTGCTACAAAACCGACATCATGGCAAGGGAATTTTTGATGTTAGGCGATCAAATTATCCGCTTGCCCGATCTTTTGCTCGAACTGCCAGTTGGTCATCGTCTTTCATGCTCCCAATTATGATGTTATCTCCTGATACTGTAGTCATTAGCCATAATTTATTACTTAGGCAGTACGCAAGATTAAGTGGTAATCGTGCGCGCTATTGGCCAGCCCCAAATATACTTGTAAAGGCACGATCGTATTCACCAGCTAAGGCTAATTCAGAGATTAGTACTAATTTAACTTCTCATATAAGTGATGTACTTAAACCTCTAGCTGAAGGTTTGTCTGAGCCCTGGCTTTCTCGATTATGCTCTTTATTTGAGGCTCGTCTTATTCCTACCGTAAACAGGATATGTGATGATTTGTTGGCTATTAGAAATATTTCTAATTTGCCAGTGAACATTTGGACGGGGAGTGGTGCTCAATACGTCGCGAGGATAATTGCATCTGAGGTTATGCGCCGTGGTGGCAGTGTAACAGGATTTGATCATGGTGGTGTAACAGCCATATCTCAGGCTCAACCGTTAACAGCTGTGGGAGAATTAATGATAGCAGATCGCTTTTGTGTTGGTACAGCTCGTTGGGCTGATCTACTAAAAAGAAGTGAGGCACTTGCACTTGTTTCTCCTTTTGATAGTTGTAAGGTGATTCATTCTAATGGTGAACCAACTTTCCGTAATGCGTGCGTTAATAATGTTGTGCGTTCACGCCGACGTGTTTTGTATGTAGGTCACCCATACCGGGCTTTGAGACAGTTTGCGATTTCTGGAACGCCTGATGTTTTATACTGGGACTTCCAATCTCGCGTTGCACAATATCTATCAGAACTTTCTATTGATTTGACCTGTAAACCTCACCCCGAAGGACATTTTGTTGGTCAAAAGAATCCCATAGAGACTATTGCCCCAACGAGTTATTTACCTTTTGAAGATCACCTAAAGGATACTGATGTATTCGTATTTGATGCGCCAACCTCTACCACGTTTGCAGAGGCATTGTGCACTAACTGCCCTGTAGTATTACTTGAACGAGGACACTATCCCTTTAATCCAGAGATTGATAATGAGATCAAGAACAGGTGCCGTATAGTGCCGTGTCAAGTTGATGAACGAAATAGAATATGGCCTAATCTGCAGATCTTGGAAGATTCAATTTGTGGAGACCCTGCGACCGCTGATCCTAGTTTTTTTCGTCACTTATTAGCGGATGTTTAAAGATTACTTAATATGGATTTCAAGATCGCAGATATTATCTGTTCGTATAGATCAAACTGTTTCCAATATTGATTCATGAATGACTAGAATTCATACAGTTAGAAAGTAACTATAGATGAGTAAAGACATTTTTTGCACCTTAGGCCCGGCATCTATGAATAAAGAGGTCATTACGCGTCTCACAGAGCTCGGAGCTACTCTTTTCAGGATAAACCTATCTCATACTAGGCTTGAAGACCTTGCCGATGTAATAAAATTGATTAGGAGCTATACAAACATCCCTGTTTGTTTAGATACAGAAGGCGCACAGGTACGAACGAGTACATTTGTTGATGGAAAAATATCTATAAAAGAAAATGAAATACTAGAAATTCCGAGCAAACAAGTTAGAGGAACGGCTAAATGCTTTAATCTATATCCTAGTAAAGTTTTTGAAGATCTTGAGCAGGGAGATTTTATTAGCATTGATTTCAACGCAGTGTTGGTAAGGGTTGTTAAGCGTCACGAAGATGTTATTAAGTTAAGAGTGCTACATGGAGGTGAGATAGGTAGTAATAAGGCTGTTACGGTTGAACGTCCTTTAGTACTTCCAGCGCTGACTGACAAAGATATTGCAGCTCTAAAAATTGGACGCTCGATGGACATTAAGCATGTCGCTTTATCATTTGCTAATTTTGCTTCCGACGTAAAAGAAATTCGGATCCATGCAGGTGATGATGCTCTCGTAATCTCGAAAATTGAGTGTCGTAATGGTGTTCAGAATCTTGAAAAGATTGCTGCTCTTTCTGATGCGATTCTTATTGATAGAGGTGACCTTAGTCGAGAGTTTCCGGTTGAACACATACCGGCACTGCAAAAGCAAATTACTGTTCGTAGCAAAGCTATAGCTTGCAAAGTCCATGTAGCGACAAACCTTCTTGAATCTATGATTACTGCGTCCTCTCCTACTCGAGCGGAGGTTAATGATGTTCATAATACATTAACTGATGGTGTTGATGGTCTCGTATTAGCTGCCGAAACTGCGATTGGGAAAAATCCAATAGCTTGTGTAAGTATGATTGTAAAACTTATTCGTTCATATGAGGCTGGTAATGAGATGACGCCAGAGGATTACATTTCAGACCCTGCATCACTTTTGATAGAGCCGCATGGGGGAAAACTAATTAGAAATGAAGTGCCTGATTTTTCTATAGATAATATTGCAGCCCTTCATAGGGTCTGTGTTTCCGATCATGTACTAATGGATTGCCAGCAAATTGGAATTGGAACATTTTCTCCATTAGCAGGATTCATGGGTAAAGAAGAATTAGATTCTGTAATCCATAAAAATTGTCTACCGGATGGTACAGTTTGGCCTTTGCCCATAACATTGCAATTAGATGAAGAGAGTTTGCAGGGTTGTGGGGTAGGTGATCAGATCGCACTTCAAAGTAAGGAGGGTAAAATTCATGCACTAATTAATATTAGTGAAATTTTTGTATGTGATGTTGATTCTCTCTCTGTGCCATGGTTTGGGACAGACTCTACTTTGCATCCCGGGGTGACTAGATTGACAAATGGTGGAAAATACTTTGTTGCTGGAGAAGTGACCCTAGTGGAACACTTATCTACACCATTCAGAGAATTCGAGTTAACACCATCACAAACTCGATTTTTATTTACTAGAAAAGGATGGAGTAGCGTTATTGGTTTCCATTCCCGGAACGTTGCTCACCGTGTCCACGAATATATTCAATTGAAAGCTCTGGAGGACACAGTCGCTGACGGTCTATATATTAGCCCCGTAATAGGGCCTCGTAAGTCAGGCGACTTTTTACCAGGGCCTATACTTCATAGTTATCAAGCAATGATTGACAAAGGCGTTTATCCTAACGGAAAAGTAGCTCTCGGAGGCTTTTCTACTTACCCACGTTATGGGGGACCCCGGGAGGCTGTTTTTACAGCGCTTTGTAGAAAAAATATTGGGTGTAGTCATTTTATAGTCGGTCGCGACCATACTGGCGTTAGTGACTTCTACAAACCTGAGGAAAGTCAAAAGTTTTTCGATTTGGTCGGAGACATTGGTATCAAACTGATATTCTTTGATGAAATTACTTATGACCTTGAATCAAAAGCATATATGCCTCGTAGCCAAGCAGGCAATCCCGCACTTATAAGTGGTTCCAGGGTAAGACAAGCAATCCTAAATAACGATCCACTTCCAGAATGGCTAATGCGTGATGTAGTGCAAGAGTATTTGCAATTAGAACTAGCTTGTGACAGAGAAATTATTAGCAAATAACCCAGAATTTTTATTTAGAAAAATGATACAACAAAAGAATAGCTTTATATTTACTGTGACGGCAGGACGTAGCGGCCAGGCATCCCTTGCCAATTTATTTCGAAAACACGTTTTTAATTGTTATCCGGCATTTGAAGAACCCCAAATCCACTATTATTTTCCAGTATTTCTTAATAATATAGAACGTAGATTTAGGAGACGCTTTATTGAGACTCATGAATTACTAGGAAGAGGAAAAATTTTAACAGCGTTTGAGTTGGGCAATGATTTATATTTAAAAAATATAGCTGAATGTCGAATTAGAAAAGCTACAAGAACACTCAATAAGGAGGACCTTAGTATTTACGTTGATATTAGTAAATATTTTGCTAGGGGGCTACACAGAGGTTTTGCTCAACTATTACCATCCTTTTCATTAATTCGTTTGGTTCGAGATCCATTGCTAAATATGAAAAGTTTTCTGAATCGGAAGAAAGACTTTTTGCTAGATAATAGTTCTCCTGATCGTGCAAGTAATATCTTGAGAATAGATAGTAGTAACTTCTCATCAGGAGAGTTTTATCTTTGGGCTTGGTGTGAAATGTATCTTCGCTTCGATAAGATTATTCAAGATTATAATGTGAAAAAATTTGTCGAGATTCGTACTGAAAATCTTGCTAATCCAGAATATATAGAATCAGCATTTAATACCTTAGAACTACCGTATTCTCCAGTTCAGTCTACGCCGCCACTTAATACTAATGTTGCTCAGGGCTTAGAAAAAACCTTAGTGACTAAAGAAGATATTATAATATTTAACAATTTTCTAAATAGACTTCCTTCGGAAACTATGGATCAAATTATTTATTTCTCTGACTACCAACCTGAATTAATTCACAATTTATGATGATTATCAGTGATTCCATTACCTCTTAATTTAAAACTGCAGGTTCCTGGGTATCGAAAGCGCTGGCTTAGTCGATACGCATGTATGATATCAGAAATCCAGAAACGATCGATGTCTCTTCGTTATGGTGTGGAAAAGGATATTCCGTGGATTGAGACAAAAGATAACAAAGTTAAACTTTTCGGCTTTTTAACTGAAAAGAAAAATGAAGACGTTTTTAGAATATTAGGACATACAATTCCATCCGACATCCCAGTTACTCATTTTCGTTTAGTTAAGGATTATCTAAATCGTTATATATACCCGCATATGCGACCAGACTTGAAACCAGAGGGTTTTATTGTAGATCAAATGTTTGGTTTTCACGGCCAGCACAAAGACTCTATTGTGGATTTGCCTAATTCAACACTGCACTCAGAACTGATTGAGATGTTTATTCCAAAACTAGGTGAGAATATTATTGACTGTGGGTGCTTTCTCGGTTTTGGAGAATTGCGAATTGCACCTGAAATAGGTCATGGGAGAATTTTTGCTGTTGAAGCGGATAGTCTATGTTACGAGCTATTAAACAAAAATATGCAATATAATAACGTCGAAAATGTTACGACATTACATAGGGCAGTTTGGAATAAAGAGCTTGAATTAGATCTTCAGTCAGATTTTGCACAGGCAAATTCGCTATTATCTGAGGTACATAAGGGCAAAACAACTGAACGAGTACGTACCACAACTATTGATAAAATAGTTGATGATTATAATTTAGAGCAGGTTGATATGCTTAGTTTAACTCTAAATGGTGCCGAAGTTGAGGCATTGGAAGGAGCAAAACAAACACTTAAAAACCTTCGACCACGCATACGTTTAGCTGGCTGGTATTCACGTGGTGGGAAAAAAATTTCAGAGCTTGCTAGGGAGCAACTTTTAACCTTTGGGTATCAAGTATTTATTGGTCCAAGGGGAAATACTTTGGCTGTTCCAAGATAGAAGGATGATAGGTTTATTTGGCAGTTATAGAACAAATAGGGAAATATCGCCTGATATTTCGAAAATGCAGGCGACGATACCTGATGGTTATACATGTGAAATAGTTTCACATTCTGGCTGTAGTCTCGGTAGTGTTTCTCATGGCTTTGAAAGCAGTGGAAGCACAGCACAATCAGAAGATTTAACAGTCATTTTATCAGGTGAAATTTTTGACTTGGACGTTTGTAA
>CAYRUX010000080.1:0-3403 GCA_964427515.1 uncultured Rhizobiaceae bacterium | reverse complement strand
GAGGGCATACTCATGTACAAATTGGAACTAAAATTGTACAGCCTTTTAAAGAATCTCGAGACAATCATTCCGTGATATGTGATCTTGCTCAACGCTTAGGTGCTGAACATCGAGGGTTTAAAATGAGTGCTTGCCAAATAATTGAAGAAGTATTCCAATCTGCTGGCTGGCCAAACCCAGATATAGTCAAAAAAATAGGTTGGCACGACTGTGCTGCTAGCTTCGAAGAAAGTCATTTTCTTAGGGGATTTAAAACAGAAGATGGAAAATTTCATTTTAAGGCACGGTGGAAAACTACTGCCAATACCAATGGTAGCGTATCAACACTCCCTGATTATCATGACGTTATCGACAATACCAATCCAAAGCACGCTTTTCGCCTTGTAACATCACCTGCACATAATTATTTAAACTCCAGTTTTACAGAAACAAAAACTTCACAAAAAAAGGAACTCTCCCCTTTCATCCTTATGAATAAAGATGATGTAGCTGACCTCCAGCTAATGGAGGCAGACTTTGTGCGGGTTGGAAATAATTTGGGAGAAATAATTGTTCCACTGCGAATCGCAAACAAGGGATTAAACCGAGGTGTCGTAGTAATTGAGTCTATTTGGCCAAACACTGCATTTAAAAATGGTATTGGAGTAAATGCACTAGTGTCTGCAGATCCTGCCGCACCAGTTGGCGGAGCAGTTTTTCATGATAATTCAGTGTGGATAAAATCTACAAAATCAGCGACTGATTAACGAAAATAACAATGTAGAAAATAAAACTAATAAATTAGGAGTGCATCAGCTATACACAAACATTGCACCAATGCTGTCCTAAATTACTTGATCCAGGGCTTCAATCAATCGATTGACATCATTTGCAGAATTGTAATGAACCATAGATACTCTTACTACACCCTTTTCTTTTTGGAACCCAAGGTCACGAATGCACCTAGCTGCATAAAAATCACCACTACGAACCGCGATCTTATTTGGCAAGACCGCTGAAGGAATTTCACTAGATTGTCGGCCGGCTACAGTAAAAGAAAAAATTGGAACACGAAGTTTCTTTTCAACATTGTGTAGACCGATAAGTCGGATTTCTTTTTTATCTTCCAAAAACTGGGCAAATGAAGCAGCTATTTTCTCTTCATGATCAGCAATTAACTCAAATACCTGCTGAATGCGTTCGTGTAGGTCTATGTTAGAATCACCAAAATGGTGTTTATGCAGCAGATCAAAATAATCAATAATTCCAGCTAAACCTGCGGTCAATTCGTGATTAGAACCGCCAGGATTAAGTTTAAGAGGTATTTTATCTGACAAAAAATAATGGTTGTTGTTTGCTAACCTCTTCAAATGTTTTTGTTTCCCATAAAGCAGTGACAAGTGAGGTCCATAAAGTTTGTATAGCGAACAAAGATAGAAATCTACATCCAACTTTTTAACATCTATAGCTCTGTGTGGCGCATAAGCTACCCCGTCTACACAAACTAAAGCACCAGCTTGATGTGCAAGTTTTGTAATCGCTGTAACATCATTTATACTTCCTACTATGTTAGACAAGTGGCTAAAACATACAAGACAAGTGCGATCACTCAAAAGACCTTCTAAAGTACTAATCTCTAGCTCAGCAGTTTCTTTATTGAATCTCCATTCCCGAATTACTAAACCAAACTCCTCTAGGCGCCGCCATGCACCATTATTAGCCTCATGATCTAAATTGGTTACAATTATTTCGTCTCCTTCCTTAAACCAACCGCGGATGGCATGTGATAATAAAAATACATTCATCGTAGTACTTGGACCGATCATAACCTCACTTGGGTGAGCCCCGATCATATGAGCCATTAAATTCTGACTTTCTTCTATCTTGCTCAAGCCCTCAGCTGAAGCTTCAAAACTTGCACCCGGCTGCACGATATTATTTTTCATATATGCTTGAGTACGTTGCAGAACACTATTAGCTGCTAGTGTCCCGCCTGCGTTTTCAAAAAAAACCCAATCCGACGCCAGAGCCGGAAAATGTGTTCGAGCAAATTCTATATCTAATTTTTGTAATTTACGTACCATAAAATTTTAACTACCCAGTAGACGTGAAGCGCAAAAAAACATACTTTTCTATTCCTCATAATAGATATGAATAGTTTCTTTATATCTTAATTTGCGTCAGTCCTGTCACGGTATTACCTCATATAGCCCAATTTATTACCCGATACTCTCATGCTTACTCGATAAACTGATGTTGAACAGCAACAATATAGATCATTCCAATTCACTCCACCCCAATTCAGATTTGCAGCGTGTTCGGGCATTTCTATAACTCCAAGGCGTTCACCATCCGATCCAAACACCCAGAATCCACCGGGGCCTGTAACATAAATATTACCTTCAACATCACATTTCATTCCGTCAACGACACCACCTGACAACTTGCTATCACCTATCCGTTCAGCAAAAATCCGGCTATTCAACAGCTCGCCGGTATCACTGACATCAAATACGCGGATATGGGCTTTTGCCGTGTCGTTAACGTATAATAATGATTCATCCGGCGAAAAACAAAATCCGTTTGGCTGAACAAAATCATTGGCTACACAAGTTAAAATACCAGAATTCGAAACGCGGAAGACACCCCGAAAGCTCAACTCTGTCTTGCGCTCTTTACCGAAAACTTTCATACGACCATAAGTGGGATCTGTAAAATATACTGACCCACCGTAGCTTACTACTACGTCATTAGGGCTATTTAACTCCCTACCCTCCCAATGAGAAGCTAAAACCTCACGTTCACCACTTGCACTCTCCCTCACTAACTGCGAGGTACTGTGTTCGCATATGTATAAATTAAGCGCTCCATCATAAGTCATACCGTTACACTTATTAGCTGGTATACCACTTACAGACCTAACAATACTTTTGCCTTCAACCTCACTCCAACACCATCGTTCATCACTAGGAATATCGCTGAAATACAAGCATTGTTTAACTGGATTCCAAATTGGCCCTTCCGTAAACCTAAATCCAGACGCAACTTTTTTGACTTGAGGTTCTTTTGCTACGAGCTCGATTAACCTATTTGAATCCGCTTGAATTACCATTTGTTTAACCTTAATTATTTTTCTTGATTAGTTTTAAATATATAGTTGCTAGTTATATTTTAAAGCAATCCTATAAACCTCAAAACATAACTTATGGGGCTCCACCCACGATATATTATGAGTAATTTTATAGAGACTTAGTCAACCATGAGGGTGATGTTAATATTGAACTTTATTAGTTAATGCTCCATCTACCAGAAGATTAGTGCCAGTTATAAAGGTAGCAATAGGGCTAGCTAAAAATACAGCTGCAGTAGCTACAACTACCGCAGTAGCCATTCGCCCAAACTTATACAAACCAAGAGCCTTAAT
>CAYRUX010000079.1:0-15301 GCA_964427515.1 uncultured Rhizobiaceae bacterium | reverse complement strand
CCATTACTTTGTACTGCGAGCATTAAACACGATCTGATTGGCTGGTTATTACATAAAATTGTACACGCTCCACAAACACCGTGCTCACAACCAACGTGAGTGCCAGTGAGATGAATTTCGTGCCGTATAAAGTCGCTGAGCAATAAATTCGTCTCAACCGTACGCGAATATTCTTTACCATTAATCTGCACGCAGATATTAACATGTTTTAAAGGCATTTACTTCTGCTCCATAAGTGCAACAGCCATGTTACATGCGCGTATCATCATAACTCTTGCCATTTTTTTACGATACCAGCCGGGAGCATGTATGTCGTTTAGAGGATCTAGTTCTTCGATTACAATTTTTGAAGCTGCCTTAATACTCGTTTCACTGAACTTACCGTCGAGTAATACCTTTTCCGCGTTTTCAATACGTTGTGGGCCATTACCCATGCCGTTAATTACTAAACGGGCATACCCGCCATTGATTCTTGAGAGGACGGCGACGCACATTGCAAGGGCAAAGTCTCCATGACGACGAGCTATTTCTGAAAACCCGCAAGTTGCCCCGGGAGGGAGGCCGGGAACATTGATTGTTGTTAGTATTTCACCTTCATTAATAGCTGTGTTGTAAGTGGAAAGAAAAAATTCCTGGGCTTTGATCTCTCGCTGCCCGTTCATTCCAGCAATAAACATATTGGCGTCGAGTGCTAACATAACTGCAGGTAATTCTGCGGAGGGATCATTTAGGGATAGGCTGCCGCCAATAGTACCTCTTGTCCTCGTTTGAGTGTGACCTACATGGTGGAGAGCTCTCCGGAAGATTGGCCACCTCCTAGAAACAGTTTCATGATTTTCCAGATCTGTCTGTCGCGTCATGGCTCCAATAGAGACGCTTTCATAATCAAAAGAAATACCGCTTAATGAGTCAATACAATTTAAATCAACAATCAGTGGAGGACGGGCGACCCGAAAGTTCATCATAGGAATAAGGCTCTGGCCACCCGCTAATGGCCGAGATTCAGGGTATTCGGCTAGCAATTGTAAAGCTTCAGACGTGGAGTTAGGTGCGAAATATTCAAATGCTGTTGGTTTCATGTCTTAATGATCTGTATTCAATTCCACGTTGTATAAACTTTGTTTATCGTTGATCCAGAGAATTAAGATAGATTAAGAATTACTTAAGGTCAAAACTACCAGCTTGGGTAAAATTAATAGTGGTCAAATACAATTCTGCCAGTTCTCCATACACAAATGACGCCTACAAGGCTCCCATCGTCCTCACTTTAAAGGGAAACGAAGCTCTTACGGTTACTCACGATAGCAGCCTTTTAAGCGCAGATTTTTCGCGTGAAGGTTTCGACCTTTTAATCACCTTAGAAAATGGAGAATGCTTCTTAATTCTAGATTATTTTATTTCTTCCAAATTAGTACCGCTTATGACTGGTAATGGCGCTTTTTTAATACCAGAAATGGTGTGGGCTCTATCCGGTTCAGGTTCTCCAGGCCAATATGCGGACACAGGAAATTCATGGGGGGCGCAGCCGGTTGGTAAAGTTGATAGTTCTCTTGGAGAGGTAACTGCTACGCGGGTCGATGGTATAACAGTTTCCCTGCAAAAGGGGTCTGGCATCTATCAGGGAGACGTTCTTGAGACTGGCAAGGATGGGGCTCTCTCCATAGTTTTTATTGATGAGACAGAATTTTCTTTAGGAACAGATGCCAGGATGATCATTGATGAGTTGATTTTTGATCCTAGTAGTTTAGAAGGGTCATCATCCTTTTCAGTTATAGAAGGCGTATTTGTATTTGTTAGCGGTGAAATAGCAGCTAATAGCGCTGATTCCATGGTAGTTAAAACTCCTGTTGCAACACTTGGGATAAGGGGCACAAAAGTAGCTGGTAGGGCAGCGGCTGAGGGAAATCTTAACACAATTACGTTGATGCCAGAGGAAGGTGAAGTTACTGGCTCGATTCTTGTAAGTAACGCTTCAGGTACTGTAGCACTATCCTCAGCATTCCAAACCGCAACAGTGACGAGTGTTTTTGACAAGCCTGCACACTCTTTTACTCTGAACTCGACACAGGCAGACTCGTTGTTCGGGGGGGTGGACAGGCTACTCGCAACCGAAAGGGCAGGAATTCGAGCAGATGACCGGAAAGAAACGACAGAGGAAAGCCGAAAGCAGTCCGATATTCAGGGTAACGAACAATTAGCTGTAACTGAAGAAGAAACTTCCCCCGGCAAGGTATCAGGAGACGCTACTGGAGAGCCAGAAGCAGAAGAATTAGGGGAAGTTATTATAGGTGATGAACTGGCCTTGGAGGGCGATATATCTGACCTTCAGGAAGGGTCATTAACAATTGATAATGCTGGCAAAAAAGTATTACCTGAGGATATTTCTGATTTTGAGACTCTAGCTGACGAAAATCTAATAGAAGCATCCGTAGTTTCAGAAAATGCCGCCTTTAACGAGTTTGAAGCAGCTTTGGATGCAGGGGCAGATTTTGGAGAGGCTATCGAAAAGGCAATTGTAGCTCAGGCAGATTTATTTGATTCGTTAGTTGAAGGTGGAGTAGATGCTTATTTCAGTTCTATCGATGACTTTAATGAGTTTTCTCAAGACGGGATCCCCGACATTGCCCAAGTAACAAATGAGTTTCAGGACTTCAATTTAAGAGATATTGAGGAATTTGAGGATCAAGAAAATTTAGCTGAATTTGCAGAAGCGCTGGGAGAGTTGGGAGTTCTTGATCCTGTAGAATTTCAATTAGAGGAATATACTGAAGAATCCATGGATCCTGAATTGATGTCAAATTTTGATGGTGGCGAGGAAAGCGTAGACGGCGAATTTGGCGAAGAAAGTTTTGGCGATCTTGCTGGTGACTTTGAAGGCGGCTTTGAATTTGGAAGTGGCCCAGGCGATCCGTTATTGGAAGCATTTTTAGCGGATCCAGTAGGTTTTGATCCTACACAGGTGCTTCAAATAGGAGATTTTGCCTTTTTTGATCCATTGTTTGATCCGTTATCCCATATACAAGGCATAATTGACGACCTTCTAGGCATCGTTCATCAACAAGAGCCAGAAGATTTTGATGAACGGGAGTTAGGCTTAGAAGGGGTTTTATCTCTTTCAGAGCTCGCCACCGCAAATGTTATACGAGGGACATCAGGAGATGATGAGTTGACCGGGACTACAGGTGTCGACGTTATTGGCGGATTTGCCGGCACAGATACAATAAATGCTCTGGATGGTAATGACGCGATGATGGGCGGTGAAGGAAACGATGTTATCCGGGGTGGTAACGGAAATGATGCAATTGCAGGAGATGGTGCAAGTAACGATTTTGACGGTGATGCAGCCTCTATAATCGTCAACTTAGAAGAGGGGTCAGGCGATGGAGCGGATACGATTTTTGGCGGTGATGGTAATGACGATATTGTAGCGCTTGGCGGAGATGATTCTGTCGACGGTGATGCGGGTAATGACTTTATTAATGGTGGATCTGGTGCAGATACCCTTAATGGTGGAACTGGAGATGACGATATCCAAGGTGGATCGGGCGATGATCTGATCGATGGTGGAGCTGATGATGACTATATCGAAGGAGGCTCGGGTGAAGATTCGATCGATGGCGGGAGCGGAAATGATGAAATTGAAGGATTTGAGGGTGATGATACGATTTTAGGCGGTTCAGGGGATGATACAATCAATGGAAACGACGGAGACGATACAATTGAAGGCGGTGATGGTGCTGATGAATTAGCGGGAAATGACGGTGATGATACAATCCTCGGGAATGCAGGGGATGATATTATCGTCGGAGATGGGGGGGACGACACAATTATCGGTGGTGCAGGCGAAGACGTGGTTGCTTCAGGGGGCGGTTCGGATATTTATAAGTTTACTGCTCTTTCAGATGGTGGAGCCGTTTCAACCAATTCTGAAAAAGGAAGCGTTTCCGGCGATACGATGGGCGACTTTGATCAGGGTTCAGATAAATTTAATTTTGTATCGTCTGCTTTTGGAAACCTGTCTACGGGATCGCTGCCCAGCGCAAATCTTTCAAATTTACTTTCCGCGGCTTACGATGGTACAAATTCCGGAAAATCTAGTGGAGCTGTCTTCGTATTTGATAATACAAACACACTGTATTTTGATCCAGATACGACTAGTGCTGGTTACACAGTAATTGCGACAACTCAATCAAGTATTACAAGTATTAATACCAGTGACATAGATATAGTTTCTGCTTGATTTTACTGTATTTAAATCTTTTTGTGAGTGAATCAGCATGATGAACAGAAGTTTCATTTGTTCAAATAAACCCTTATGGATTTTGCTCAATGATTATTCTAAATATGATGCCGGTTGACATAACTATAGGGCTGTATGATATGCATTCTGTTGGGGCGCATAGCTCAGTTGGCAGAGCAGCTGACTCTTAATCAGCGGGTCCTAGGTTCCAGTCCTAGTGCGCCCACCATTTTCCCGAAAAAATCCCTCCGGAACCAACGCTTGCACCTTGATTCTGACCCGGTTTATCGGGCGTTTTATTGTGTTGTTAATCCGCCATCGATAGGCATTATCATTCCAGTTGTAAATGTTGATTGATCAGAACACAGCCAAGCTATTGAGGCACCGATTTCCTCTGGTTTTCCAAGTCTTTTCATGGGTAGGCGTTGGATAATTGATTCCATTATGTCAGGTTGCTCTTTAAGTAAATTATCAACGCGAGGCGTTTTAACGGTCCCTGGGAATACTGAATTTATTCGGATCCCAGCTTGGGCGCATTCCAACGCGGCAGTTTTTGTAAGGCCTAGAACGCCGTGTTTAGAAGCGGAATATGCCGGCATATTAGGAGAGCCGACTAGGCCAAAACTTGAGGCAACATTAACGATGGTACCGCTTTTATATTTAAGCATATGGATGATTTCATGCTTCATGCATAGCCATACGCCCGTGAGATTAACCGAAATTATGTTATTCCAGTTTTCTTCGCTGCACTCGCTAGTTGATGTCAATTCACCTTGTATTCCTGCGTTATTGACCGCGCAATCCAGACCCCCAAGTTTTTGAATTGTGATGTTCATCATTTCTTTGACACTATTGGCAGATGACATATCGCTTTCTATGTATAGCGCTTTTGCTCCCATGTTCGTCAAATGGTCTAATGTGGTGTTTCCAGTTTCGGAGTTTAGATCAGCGACTGCTACAGATGCTCCTTCATTGGCTAAAGCGATGCAGGTTGCTCTACCAATGCCGGAACCACCGCCTGTAACAAGTGCAATCTTTTTGTCAAGTATACCAGTCATTGTCACATAACCTTATTTAAAATTTACTCATCAAAAATGCTTAATAATTTATGTATAGAATTCCGTCACGTCTGGCTGCGAATAGGCGCCTCACGGGTCAGGTCAAGCTTCCTTTTAACGTAATTTCCAGAAGTTGTGGAGCCATAGCGGGGAGGATTGCCGTCACCGCAACATGATGGAATACACTCAATTCTAGCGTCATAGTTCGGCTGGTGAAAAAAACAAAGAGAAATTCTTGCGCGATCTATATCTGTGTTAGGTGGGTTAACTACCCGGTGACTAGTCGAGACCCATCGGTCATTTGTCCATTCTGCCATCAAGTCCCCAAGGTTGACAGTTAAAGCACCCTCAATTTTTGGAACATGGTACCATTTACCAGAGCGAGTTAGAACCTCAATACCACCAATATCAGTGTCAGAATAAATAATGGTTATACTGCCAAGATCTGAATGAGCCCCAGCCCTCATCATGCCCTCGGCGGGGGATTTCTTTTGAGCAGGGTAGTGAATTATACTGGAATTGGTTATGTGCCGATTGATACTGTTGAAAAAGTATTTTTCGGACTCGTCTAGCGAAAGGGCAAATGCGCTCATAATTGTTGATGCAACGTGCTCCATTTCGCTGTAATATTTTTCCCACAGAGCGCGCCATCCGGAAGGACGCAACGGCCATAAGTTAGGGGCAAAAAATGTACCGGCGTTAGTCGCGTTGTAATAGGTTTCATCAGGCACATCAAATGGGCCGATACTGAATGATTCCTTTAAGTCAGGCAATGAGACGCCACCATCGCCTAAACTCGCGGCCGCGTTGTCACCACACACTGGGATATATCCTCTATAGCGATCTGGGGGCATAGTCAGTTGTCGTTTTTCATCAACTGGAAGTCTGAAATAATCATAAGAAACGGCGATTAAATCGTCGATCAAACTTTGGGAAACACCGTGCCCTTTGAGCATAAAAAACCCGATTGCCTCGCATGCTTGACCAATTTCTCTCGCAACTTTTTGCTTGCCAGCAGTATTGCCATTAATAAAAGGAGAAAAATCAATCAAAGGCACAACAGACATGGACCGATCCTTAGAATATTGCTGACAGTTTATCATGACACACTTATCGCCAATAGTGGGATTTATGTTATCAACAACTCCTAACGCCTTTTACGTTCCCATTGTTATTCGTCTTTTCCCGTTGAATCGAGAATATCCTGATATGTTTTTCTTTGCCTCTATGAAGGCTTGATTACTCAATGCCACTCATTTCTAATCGATAATGTGTCATTAGGAGATAAATTTTGATAAAGCGTAAAAGTTTTGACTATATCATAGTTGGCGCTGGTTCAGCAGGGTGCGTCATGGCCAACCGATTGACTGAAAATCCTCATATACGGGTTCTGTTATTAGAGGCGGGTGGCAGGGATAAGAGTATGTTTATTCATATGCCTGCATCAGCTGCAATTGCCGCACGCGACCCTAATCTCACTTGGGGTTATAAGACTGAGCCGGAACCACATTTAAATAACCGAAAAATTGAAGAAATCCGTGGACGTGTAGTGGGAGGATCATCTGCGGTTAATGGCATGGTGGCCAATCGAGGTAGTCCTAAGGATTATGATGGCTGGGCAAGCCGGGGACTCGTAGATTGGTCATATGCGCATTGTCTACCATATTTTCGTAAGATGGAAACTTTTGATAGAGGGGCTGATGATTACCGCGGTAGTGATGGCCCGCAATACATAGAAACATGCTCAGCAAATAATCCTCTGGATCAATCGTTTATTGCAGCTGGAAAGGAGGCTGGTTATTCCTATACAGACGATCAAAATGGTTGTAAGCATGAAGGGTTTCATACTGCTCAAAAATTTACACATAATGGCAGGCGTTGGAGTGCATCGGACGCTTACCTAAAGCCAATACTTTCTCGTACGAACCTTAGGCTTATTATAAATGCTCAGGTTCAACGAGTGCTATTTAATGGGAAACGAGCTATTGGCGTTGAAGTTAACCTTAAAGGTAATGTCGAGAAGATTGAGGTTGACCGCGAGGTAATACTTTCTGGTGGTTCGATCAACTCGCCACAAATTCTGTTGTTGTCTGGCGTGGGCGATGCGCAGCACCTTGCTGAACATGATTTAAAAACTGTTGTCCATTTGCCCAGCGTGGGGCAACACATGGAAGATCATTTGATAGTTCCTATTCAGTATTCTGCCACTAAGCCAGTATCCGTTGCATGTAAACTTAACCAGTTTGGACGTTGGAGTTTAGGCCTGCAATGGATCCTGTTTAAAACTGGCTTGGGAACATCAAACTTTTGCGAGACTGGATGTTTCTTTGCTAGTACCGACGATATGCCTTACGCCAATATGCAGCATGAGTTTTATCCACTTTGTGCAGAATTAGGGGATTCAGAGTCCAATTTTGCAGAGGGTTTCATGTTCTCGATGGGGCTTATGCGACCGGGCAGCCGTGGGCAGGTCAGATTGGGATCACCTGACCCGAGAGATCATCCGATTTTTCGTTTCAATTATCTAGAAAATGTTGATGACCAACGCGCTATGGTTGAGGGGGTGCGTCGAACTCGAGAGATGGTGCAGCAGAAAGCTTGGAATAATTTTCGAGGGCATGAGTTGACACCTGGAGACGATTGTAAGAGTGATGAGGAAATTCTAGCCTGGATACGTTCTGCTGGCTCGACCGAATACCATCCCTGTTCAACTTGCCGTATGGGCGTGGATGAGAACTCAGTTACAGATAGTGAGGGACTTGTCCATGAAGCTGATGGGTTGCGTGTTGTTGATGCTTCGATTATGCCAACAAATGTTACGGGAAACCTTAATGCACCTGTAATAATGATGGCTGAGAAGATTGCTGATTTGGTAGTAGGTAAGCCACCACAAAAACCACCGAATTTGCCTCTGGGATAAATACAATTATGTAGGTTAATGATATTTCATTTCCATTTTTCAGGTTATGGGATGTCTACAATAGTGCGGATATTGGGTAGAATATTAGATGCACATAATCCTTTAAAAATAGATAGGTTTAGGCAAATTTAAATGATTTTTTAGGAGTGTGGCATTGGGGTATTATTTCATTGTTTTTATATAATTCTAAAGGAGATCTAAATGGCTGAACTCAGTGATAAGATTGTGCTTATAACCGGTGCGTCACGCGGGATCGGCGCAGCGGCCTTTAAGTCCGCAATAGGCGCCGGTGCAAGGGTTATATTACATTACAGTAGGAGCCATGATGCAGCTTCGAAGCTCATGGAAATGGCAGGTTCCGAACGCTGTTTACTTTTATCTGCTGACCTTGCAGAGCCGGACGAAGTTGACCGCGTTTGGAATGAAGCATTGGCTTGGAAGGGACATATTGATGTTTTGGTTAATAATGCTGCAATTTATGAACATGCGGATTTAGATTGGCCTCTGGATCAGTGGCATGCCTCTTGGAAACGTACTTTTCAGGTTAATTTGCAGGCACCTGCTGATCTTTGTAGATCAGCAATACGCCATTATAGAACTCGAGGCGGTGGAATAATTGTAAATGTTGCAAGTCGTGGAGCGTTTCGTGGAGAGTTAGATACATATGTTCATTATTCGGCTTCCAAAGGAGCGCTGGTATCATTAACACGTAGTTTGGCGCGTAATTTCGCAAAAGAGGGTGTGCTTTCTTATTGTGTTTCACCTGGCTGGACAGCAACCGACATGGCGTTTGAGGGTGCTTCGCCTGAGGTCTTGGAGGCAGGTAAGCAAGAGAATCCATTCGGTGAAATAACTCCTCCTGAAGACGTTGCCGAAGTGATAACTTTCCTGTCATCTGGGCGTTCCCCCCATGCTAACGGTATAACTTTCGACGTTACTGGAGGTTCATATATGCGCTGATACAACTTTGTAATTGGCGAATATGGGATTTAGGTAACAGTATGGATTTTACTTTAAATATTATTGTCCTGACATTGATTAGCGGGGCAATGGTAGGCTTCTTTCTGGGTAGCTTCGGAGCGGGTGGTTCAATTCTTTGTACGCCCCTTTTAATATTTTTAGTAGGTGTTGAGGATATCCATACTGCAGTAGGGACATCAGCCGCCGCAGTGGCAATAATAGCATTACTTGGATTGTTTGGGCATTGGCGTAGAGGCCAAGTTAACTGGCCATGTGCAATATTGTTTTCTTCAGGTGGTTTAGTTGGGGCTATCCTCGGTTCGACAGTGGGGAAAACAACTAACGATAACTGGTTATTACTGGGTTTTGCGGCCGTAATGCTTGTTACTGGTCTATCTATGTTTAAAAAATCATGGGGCGAAACAAATGCTGGAAAGTCTGCTCTTAAGCGTTCGGTAATCTTGAAACTATTTCCCACCGGGTTCTTTGTGGGCACAGCAGCTGGATTTTTTGGTATTGGCGGTGGGTTTCTAGTCGTACCGGCATTGATGTTAGCTGCTAGGATCGGCGTGGGTAGTGCAATAGCTTCGTCTTTATTATCGATTGCTTTGTTTGGAGCGACAACATCTACAAACTATGCGATATCCGGCCTACTCGATCTATACCTAATTCTTTACCTTATGGCAGGTGGCACCATAGGTGGACTAATCGGACTTTTCACATCTAAATTTCTCTCCAAGCATGATCGACTAACTATTGTACTATTTGCTGTGACAATATGTATTATTGCCATTTTTATCGCTTATGACACTATCTTTGTTTTAGCGACTTAGTAGTTAATCAGTTATCCATAAAATTTTATTATTTAGATGGTTTCCGACATGGTATTCTTCTCCTTAGTTTGACTTGTATAGATACATATTTGCACCACGGAAACTAAATTCATGATAGATATTAAAGGCTACTTCGATGCTCTAACATGTACCGTGAGTTATTTGGTCGTTGATTCTAAAACGTCTGCAGCGGCTGTAATTGACCCGATTTTAGATTTTGACCTCCAAACAGCTAAATTAGAGACACGTTCAGCAGACATTATTCTTGAAGAATTACGTTTGCAAAAACTAGATCTTGTCTGGTCTCTCGAGACGCATATCCATGCGGATCATTTGTCTGCTGCAGATTACATTCGAACGAACACTGGCGCAAAATCTGGTATAAGCTCAAGAATTTCTGAGGTTCAAGAGTCCTTTTCTGACCTGTTTAAGTTAGAAAAACTTAGCGGAGAAAATAATTACTTTGATTTATTGTTCGAGGATGGAAGTCAGTTTGAGCTCGGCTCACAAACTTTTACAGTTTTGCATACGCCAGGGCATACTCCCGCGTGTGTGACGTATATAATTAATAATTATGCGTTTGTTGGCGACACTTTATTTATGCCTGATTATGGAACCGCTCGAACCGATTTTCGTGGGGGGAATGCCCAAGAGTTATACAGGTCTATTCAAAAAATTTTAGAACTGCCCGAAAATTATAGGGTTTTAGTTGGCCATGACTATTGTCCGGACGGTCGTGATTATCCAATTTGGGAATCAAGTATATCTGAGCAGCGAGCCCTAAATGTTCATGTGGGTGGTAGTATAAGTGAAGGTGAATTCGTCTCAATGAGAGAAGACAAAGATCGCTTATTGTCTAAGCCAGGTCTCATGCTGCCAGCGCTAGAAGTAAATCTTCGAGGCGGTTGTCTTCCCATAGCGGAAATTAATGGTACGAGCAATCTAAGCTTTCCAGTTAAAAAATTGGTTTAGCCTAATCTGTGGGATAATAGACGTGGCGACACTTTGGAAGGGCAACACTTTTAATTGGTGGCATGGCAATAAGGCATGTAATAATAACACGCCATAAAAAGTTGTTAATGTTTCATGTTACATTTAGTCAAATGGTTTCCAAAGTAAAATTAGTTTTGGTAACACCGTGAGAGCGGCAAGAAGGGCAATTAGCATTGCTGCTGCAATTAACACACCGAAATAAATTGTCGGATTAAAATTAGAAAACACTAAAATAGCAAAGCCGATAACGATGGTGATCGTAGTATAAAAAACGGCTCTACCAATGTTGGAATGGCAAATTCGCATGGTTTCTAAATAATTTTTTGAAACTGCATACTCTTCTTTAAAACGATAGATATAGTGAATTCCGTTATCAACTGCAATACCAATGGTAATAGCAGCGATAGTGATAGTCATCATATCCATAGGAATGCCTGCCCAGCCCATTACTCCTAATACTACACCCGCCCCGAGTAAGTTTGGTAGAATTCCTATTATAGCTAATTTGAGGGAGCGAAATAATATTAGGAACATGATTCCTATTCCTAGCATCACAACGCCCACGGTATTAATTTGAGATTTAAACAGGCTCTGCAGCATATTGTTATATAAAACCAGCAGGCCGCTTACGGTTACATCTTGTTCTTCAAAATGTAGTTTATCTCCTAAGTCATGCTTTACGGTCTGTAACAATTCCTTGCGTCTCAAATCTGGTTTTGAGTCCAGTACTCTGGCAAACACTCTGGCTTCATTGGCTTCAATAGAGATATAAGGGTCAATAAGAGCCTTTTTAATGTCCGCAGGGAGCTTGCTATAAAGTACCGATAGGAGCATAGAATCAAGTTCCTCGCCCACCAGGTCCTCAGCGACTCTTATGGGTGAAGCAAGTGATAATACCTTTCCGATTTCTGGTCTTTCATCAAGATAGTCATGCACTTTTTTAATTTGTTGGACCTTATCAACTGTAAACCAGTATTCTGGAGATTTAGCGAGGGTTTCAGCAAATTCCCGTTCTAATTGAATTTCATATTCAGTCAAACCTTCAAGATCTTCTGGAGTCAGGATTGTATTGCTGTTTTCACCAAAATTTACAATAACTTCAAGTGGGGTCGTGCCACCAAGTTTGTCATCAATAAGTTTGAGCCCCTGGTGTATTTCAGTATCTTTGCTAAAGTAGTTAATAAAACTATTTTCAACGCGTAATTGGGCAATTCCTAGTGCGCCTAACACTGTCAAAATACAAGCCAGTACCAGAATTTTATTACCATGTATCTCAGTCATACGAGCCAGCCATACAGGCAGAAGAAATTTATCGCTTTGAATTACGGGTCTAGATTTTGGTTTTCCTAGAACGATAAGAATTGTGGGGAATAGTAGAAATGATGTAACAAATGTGACAGCAAGCCCAGCGCTCATCATCCATCCAAAATCAATCACGGGTTTTATGTCACTAACTACGAGGGAGCCGAACCCGATTATAGTCGTTAGGGCGGTGTAAAGACACGGCTTAACCATTTTATGGGTTGTGGATTTGACTAATGTGAATTGATCATAATTTGGATTATCTCTGTGAAGTTGCCTATAACGGACAATCAAATGAATATTCATTGAGATGGTAATTATAAGCATGAGGGCAAGGAAATTTGAAGAAATAACCGTGACATTCCAGCCGCTTAGCCCTAATAAACCCACCATAATTAATCCAGAATAAAAGCAACTTAGTAATGGAAGAGATATCCAGCGTAATTCTCTGAAGATTATGGTTAGGACGACTATAAGGAATGCTAAAACACCACCGCCGAAAATGATAAGGTCATTGCGGACAAATGTCACCATGTCATCGGTGATCATCGGCACTCCACCGAGGTATAATTTTCCTCCGTCATCATAATTTTGTATGATATTCCTAATGACAGCAATATCTAGATGCCGTTGCTCGTTCAGAGTATCCCGAGAATTAATGTAATCCATCTCTACTTGTTTTAATGATTTTGCTTCTTCGGTAGACAGGCCTGACTCGGATCTTTTGGAACGCAAAACATTTCTTGACCGACTGAGTATATTTAATTGCGGGTCTTCAGTCAGGCTGAGAAGGAGTGCCGTGGTTCCAGCATCTTTGCTAATTAAAAGCTCACGAAAAATTGCACTATTTAAAAGTTCATTTTTTGCCTGTTCACGGTCTATGCTGGAATCTTCCAGAGTTGGTATATCATTTATTACTTCAGTAAAAGGTTTGTCCGAACTTTTCAATAATGGTGCGTCGAGAATGGTGAATACCGACTCTACGCTATCTACCTGTTTAAGCTCTTCACGAAGCTTGCTTAGTGAATTTAAAGTGTCGTCAGAAAATAGATCCTTGTTTGGCGTATAGGTTACGATTAATAAATCTGCACTGGGATAACGTTCGTGAATCTGTCTAAAAATTTTGAGATCATGATCATCCTCTAGCAATAGGGAGTCTGCTGAAGCATCTAGACGAAAATCTTGTGTGTGATAGCCAAAAAAAACTAAAATTGCGAATAGCAAAATTAGTATTAATTTTGGGTTGCCAAGCACAAGAGTGCCATAGGCATGCGTGATACCAGAAGTCATGAAGCGTCCTCATTATATAATGCCTTTTCAGCAGAAAAGAACATATTCTGAGCTTTGGGCACTGTAAATCCTTTAACTCAATATTCCAAATCTATAAGCTTTAAAAGTAAATGTATTTATAGCGATTATCTATCATATGGAGCTAAGATTTTCTTTTCTTTCTCAATATGCTACACGGTTTTCTAGCATTTATTTATTCTGAGGATTGACTTGTAGATATTTATTTCAACAAATTGAGTTCTGATATCATGAGATTTTGTGGGAAGGAACAAACGAGTGTCAAAAAAACAGGTAAATTCCAAAGAAAAACACATTGGCTGGGGCTTGATCGGTTCATCAGGATTTGCAGAGCATACTTTTGCACCGGCTATAAAGGAAGCCAGGGGTGCCGAGCTCCAAGCAGTTTTAGCGCCAACTATGGCAGAAGCGGATGAATTTTGTACTAGGCACCGAATTCGTAAGGGTTATAGTAATCTCTCAGATTTTGTTGGGGATAAATCTATAAAAGCAGTATGGATTGCTGCTCCTAATTATATGCATAAGGATATGGCTATTGCTGCATTGAATGCGGGAAAGCATGTTTTGTGTGAAAAACCGATGGCTGTTACGCCAAGTGAATGTCGTGCAATGATAAAGGCTTCCAAGAAAGCACATCGCAAATTACAAGTGGCATACAATACACGCCATCATCCGAAACTTCAGGAAATACAAAAAGAATGGAAATTGGGTCGATTTGGAACACCAGTACACGGTCGTTGCCAGCTGTATTATCCATATCCTGAGGATGTCGGTTATCGTGGTCGTGGTAAACTGGGTGGTTGGCATTCTTATGATAAACAAGTTGGTGGTTGGGCTTACGGTGATTGTGGTACCCATTTAATAGATCAATTGAGGTGGTTTTTAGGTGATGCAAAAAAGGTCATTGCTTCTCATAATTCTAATCCTAGTTGGGGATACCGAACGCCTGATCATGCCGTAGCAATGATTACCTTTAAGAATGGTGCAGTAGGAACAATTGCCGCCTCGACGGGATTGATGCCAGGCAGAGCACGTTTGGAGTTTTATGCCGATGCCGGTTATATTATTATAGATGGCGGCCTCCTAGGCGAGGAAGGATCCTTAACTATGGGATTCCAAGATGTTGGAAAAACAACTGGCGGTCATGGCATAACCAGAAAGGTTAAGGAACGAACTATCAAATTACGTTCAACAAAAACGTATAAGTATCAGGTTGAAGCATTCGGGCGCAGCATTACGAGTGGAGCCTCGTATCCACTTGCTCCAGAAGATGGATTGGCAAATGTGCAGCTCATTAGTCAAGCACGCGGTTGGTAAAAATGACGTTAAACGCAGACACCGAGGCTTTGCTTAAAGAAATTAATGAATCAGATGGCCCTCAGTACTGGGAGGTGACGATAGAGGAAGCAAGGGCATTTTTCAATAAAATATCTTCTGATTTAGCCACGCCAGCACCACAAATTGAAAGCGAGTCCGACACAATTATTGAGACCGGAGATAAGCAAATTAATGTACGTGTATATTCTCCAAAAGTGAAGGATCACAATGTTAACTCAGATTCATTGCCATTGATTGTTCATTTGCATGGAGGAGGCATGGTGCTTGGAAGTCTGGATGCGTATAATGCAGTTTGTCAAAACCTATGCGCCCTTACTCCTGCAGTAGTTGTATCCGTAGACTATAGACT
>CAYRUX010000078.1:0-14546 GCA_964427515.1 uncultured Rhizobiaceae bacterium | reverse complement strand
CGGTATGTCAGCCCTTACGACAGTTTCCAATTCCCCTAAAGTCATCATGAGGCCACCATCTCCTACTATCAAAACGGTGGTATGATTAGGTTTTCCTTTTGCAAAACCCAATGCTGCCCCAAAACCAAGACCAATGGACGCAAAATCATTGGTAAATTTAAAATTACCAGGTCCTGGAACAGAAATGTATGGAACGATGCCTAGAAAATTACCTGCATCATAAACAAGATTTCTTTGCCGCGGGAGGAGTCTATCTAGAGAGATCCCCAAAGACCTCGGGTCAAGAGTTCTTTTAGTGTCAAGTGGATGAAAGTCGAGAGATATATCAAATTTCGCTATCATCGCACTCGATTCATGGGAGTGAAACGGTTTATCATGATTGATTTCTGTTGGAAGGGCATCAATTAATTGCTGGGCAACCAGGTTTGCGTCTCCAACGAGAGATAATTCGACGCTACTATTCATACCAATATTTTTACGATTATTGTCAATTTGAATAACTGGTACGTCTGGTAGAAAAGTACCAAAGCTAGTACTCCAAAAGTTTAAACTAGCACCAAATACTAATACACAGTCCGACTCTTCAATAAATCTACGTGCTAACGAATGAGAAAATGATCCAATTATCCCTATGTTATGAGGATGTCCGACAAACATATCCTTGGCTCTTGCTGTGGTTGCTAACAGTGCACCAATCTTATCAGCCAACTTTTCAAGACTTTTTTGAGCATTTGCGCGATGCGCACCATAACCTGCAATGATAATTGGTTTTCTACTTTTATTGAGTATATCAGTTGTGACTGATATTGCTTGAGACCTAGCTTTCTGCGAGGAGTCAGCAATACGTTGTATTACTTTAGGGTCATCTTGATTAAAAAAATTGCCCTCTGTACTTTGAACATTTGTAGGTAATAATAGTGCAACTGTATTGCCACTCTCGGCTATTTCTATGGCATCTGCTAAAACCGCCCTTGCCCCCGTCACCCCGGTTGCACGGAATACTTGCAAACCAGCTGAAGAGAGCACCCCTACAGCATTGAATTCTTTGTAATCCGGGCCTATGGGGTTGGATATATTCTGAATTGATGGGGCATCTCCATAAATTATTAAAACAGGTGATCCTGTTCGGCTACTATAAACGGCGCCGTGAGTACCGTTAGCTGCAGCTGGTCCACGACCAATCACAGCTATTCCAAGATTCCCCGATGCCGCCGAATAGCCTTCAGCCATAGCGATTGCAGTATTTTCATGACGTGCCCCATTAAAGATTATTCCGAGAGAATCTAATGCTGTAGCAAGCATTACCGTGTCGTCACTTACCAGACCAAATACTTCAGTTACACCATAAGCTTGAATATCTTTGGCAAGGCGTTCATACACTGGCATCCTTCCCACCTCAGATGTTTTTCTTCGATTTTTGTTGCTCACTGCTTTTGCCTTATTTTAATAAGAAATTAATTTCTAGAACAATACCGTTAATATTTATGAAATTAAGCTACGTTTGATGACTATGACATCATACATTTGATCTTCCAAGTTAGTTCACGTAGTTGCTTGGGCTTGGTTATATAATGAGAGTTATGGCGATCAGATATATCGTATTTTCTAATCTGATCACATGGTGCTTTTCCATTAATAAACAATATTTTGATATCCCAAAGTAATAGGTGTGGCTCTAACAAACCAATTTTTATATAGTGTTCAAATATTATAATAAATCTTAACTGTCAAAAAGACCGCATAAGCTATTGAATTAATTTATATATCTTTTAGGGATGTTCAGTAAATTTGGATAAGGAATATTCTATCTATTATTACAAGGGGTAATTAAGAGGAAATATATTATGAGAACTTTAACGGAGTTCACACTTTCTTTAAAATCGGAGACGCCTCCTGATTATATCATCGATAAACCCGCCTTTAAGGCACTTTGGTTAGCCTCTACCGGCCAATGGGAGCAGGCGCATGCTTTAACGAGGACTTTGGGTGCTGAAGAAGGTGGTGCATGGCTTCATGCATGTTTACATAGGATTGAAGGCGATACTAATAATGCTAATTACTGGTATCATCGCGCTGAGATGGAATACTATAGCGGCGATACCAGTGCAGAACTGGAAGAAATCGCAATTCAGATTTTCAATTCTTCTGATGTGGAAGAATGAAATAGATTAAATAATAAATGACGTCGGTAAATGGGTTATCGTTGTACGTACTTTCCTCTGGCGCCGAATACCTAAAGTTCGGAAAATACGTCGAAAAAAAATTCTAGAAAACATATTCGCCTCCGTAATTGTTAAAAGGGAGGCGCATAAACCATAAGGAATGACTCTTTGTCAAGAGTTTAAATATTAATTCAAACCAATTCCACCTTGATTTTTAGGGACATTACATTTCTAGGGCGCGAAAAACTGGACTTATTAGCGGAGGCTAATTGATTGCTGTGTATTAGAAATAATACTAAAATTATAAGCTTTAGAATTTTGATTTTTTAGTAAAATGCCCAAGTTTTAATTTTTATAAAGTACTTATGTAGTTATTTAATAATAAAATTAGAGCAGTTATATGAACGACTTTAACCATCTAGGCCCGAACGAAAAGTTAATTGGATTAAGAAATTCAAGGTTGGAATTATCAACACCTTCGCTTGTTCTGGATTTAGATTGTTTGGAAGAGAATATTGCCCATATGTCATCATTTATGAATAAATACTCTTGCAATCTTCGGCCAGTTGCGAAAATTCACAAATCGGTTGAAATTGCAAAGCGTCAAATTGATGCCGGAGCTATAGGTGTATGTTGCGCAAGTTTGGCTGAAGCCGAAGTGATGGTTCAAGGAGGAGTGCCCGGTGTTTTATTATTCACATCCGTTGTTACTAATGAAAAAATAAATAGGCTTTGCAAGTTAAATTCCTATGCTGACGGATTGTTGGTGGCTGTAGATAATAAAATGAATATTGATCAATTAGCATATGCAGTTCGAAATAGTGGTTCAGAGATTTTACGTTTGTTGGTTGATGTTGAGGTTGGAGGCAGACGCACTGGAGTTACCAGCGAAGATGTCGCAATTGATCTCGCAAAGCATATAGAGTCTACTGATGGAGTAGAGTTCCTTGGCTTGCAAGGTTATTTCGGCGGGCTGCAGAGAATCCCTATATATGATGAGAGGGCTAGTTTACAGAAAAAGTGTACAGCACCTTTGATAAACATTTCAAAAAAATTGGAAAAAATTAATCTAACGCCAGAAATTATCACAGGAGGTGGAACTGGAACTTACGCTATAGACTCCCTTGGGAATGTTTTTACAGAAAATCAGGCGGGCACGTATGTGTTTTTGGATGTTAATTACATGAATACAAATTTTCAGAATGCTCATCACCATCCATTTAAAGTTGCCTTATTTGTCCGGACAACGGTAATTAGTGATAGTAATCCAGAGTATTTGGTTACGGATGCCGGTATAAAAGAATTCGGCAGAGAATTCTTAGCACCCCAGATAATATCAGGAAGTTTGCGTGGTGCTAAATATGATCTAATCGGTGATGACTTAGGAAGAGTGGAAACTGTTGGTATGAAAAATAGGCCCAGCCTCGGAGATTCCTTTGAGTGCGTTACGCCTCATTGTTACGCCACCCTCAATCTATATAGTGTTTACCACTGTGTGCGTGGAAACGAACTTGTAGATATTTGGAAAATAGACGCAAGGGAGCAGTGCTGAATAATGGCTATGATATTGTAGTCAGAGAAAATGGTCTCTATGAAACATTTAAGATGTAAAAATATAATATTCAAATAAGCTCAATATCAGTATTTGTAATTGTTGCACCACTTTGGACTGTCGCAATTACAGTATACCCGTCGCTGGCCTGATCAGAATCGTGATAAAGTGTGCGGGATTTAGTGTCGAATACGATGTAAGCGGTACCGTTTGACGCACCACTGTTTGTTCCATCGTAACCTGTTTTAGAAAAAAAAGTGTCCGAACTAAGAAGGCCTGTAGTTTCGCCAAAATCAAAAGTTGTATTTCTAAATTGTATTCTATCAGTGCCCGAGGAAAAATCTGTTATTTGATCACCTGTTTGTAAGCCAGATTGGCCATCGCTAGCTGCAGCACCATCTGCAAACTGGAAGTAACCAAAGAGATCGGTGCCACTTCCACCTGTTAGTGTGTCTGCTCCAGCATTTCCGTCAACGATGTCATTGCCTATACCGCCAGATAATGTATCGTTACCACCAAACCCTTCCAGAGTATCGTTGCCAATACCTCCCTCCAGTGTATCGGAGGCATCTCCACCCTTCATAATGTCGTCACCACCAAGTCCTAGGGCGATAAAAGATGAACCGACTCCAAGAGCAGATGCTTCCAGAGTGTCGTTAGCGTTTGTACCAATATATAAAGTTTGATCAGTAAACTGAAGAAACTCTATTCGGGTCAGAGTATCAGTTCCATCTCTGTCACTTGTAGCATCTACAACTTGAACAGTGATATCATCTATACTAGTGATCGTATAATCTGCTCGGTCCCCGCTAAAGACTGCTTTATCGGAATCTCCAAATTTAACAGTATTACCTATCAAATCATCATTCCCGCCGCCACCAGTGAGTACATCGGTGCCAGCATTACCGTTAAGAGTGTCAGCGCCACCAAGTCCCGATATAGTATCGTTACCCGCTCCACCATTTAATGAATTAGCCCCACTATTTCCAGTCAAAGTATCTGCGAATGCAGTTCCGATTACATTCTCAATATTACTTAAAGTATCTACGGATCCACCACCATCAGTTGCAGTTCCTGACGTTAAGTTTACTGTTACTCCAGAAGTATCCGACCCGAACTGCACCGTATCAGTTCCTGCACCACCATCAAGTGTATCTGCTCCGGCACCACCATCTAGAAAGTCGTCGTCAGCCCCTGTTGAAATTGTGTCATTGCCAGCAAGACCAGTGATGACATTACTTCCTAAATCCAATGTTAAAATGTCATCTCCGCTGGTACCTGTTATTTGACCCTCAAATGCCTCACTGACAGTTGCAAAACAAAAATCCTTGAAAAAGTTAAACGCCTTACCTCCGGCAGATTCGGCGTCTAAGAAGTCAAAATCATAGGTAAGAGTATCACCAGCATTAACATTAAATTGAGCTCCCAAAGCAGATCCAAAAGTGGGATCTACAACACCATTAAAATCAAGTTGATCAGGAGTTAATCTTAAAAATGATTCGATATCTTCTTGTGACGTGGATCCAGCTAGTAAAAAAGCCTGTTTACTACCTTGGGTAGGTGCTATAGAGCCAGAAAATCCTTCTACTGACACACTTCCAATAGAACTTATATCGCCAATCGTACCGTCTTCAAACCCTTGTACCAAAATTCCGTTGATTCGTATGTTGTCTATTAATAATCCAGATGACACAGCATTATCTGTTTCGTTTATAACTCCAACGCCAGCAAAGGCTTGGCCCGTTTCCTTAAAAGTAAAACTAAATGTTCCTGATGAGTGGAGGAGCAGGCCAAGACCTGTCAAGATGGGACCAGTTACAGCAGAGTCTGTATTTACTAATTGTTGTAGATTGCCGACCGTGAGAAGAGGAATAAAGCGCTCTGATTCATTGGGAAAAAAGAAAAAAGTATCATTTTCCTGTTGCTTCTCTATCGATGGATCCAAAAACACATTAAAGGTATCAAACCCAGCACCAAAAGCATTGAAGGTGTTAAAGTCATACCAAGGATCAAAAACTTCTCCGTCAAATACATACTGTCCATCGGCTATACCAATTTTAGGAGGCTCCAAATATATTTCCTGTTCATACGAATATGATGATCCCCAACTATCCGTATAATAGGTTACTCCTAATTCTTCGCCATACCATATTTCTTCTTCTACAAAACTATCCTCTTCAGAGAAATTTTCACTTGCGGTGAACTCATCTATGAATGACTTTTCCTGTTCTGGTTCCAGATTTTGTTCGTCAAAAAATTCTCCGTTGTCGGAAAATGTGTTAGAATTAGAACCCTGTCCTTGTCCGTCACTTAATATGCTGTCTTCAAAAAATAGATCATTGTTAGCATCAATGAATTCAACATTAAATATTGCTTCATCATAGTCGTCACCGTAAATATCCTGTGCAATCTCCTTCGCTGCACCTTCTGCTAGAGAAGCTGCCTGATCCAAACTTTGCCCTTCGTTCATTGCTGTTTCAAATGCACCCCACGCTGCATCATAAACAGCTTCCTCAGAAATAGTTTGGATGCTAGGTTTGTCCTGATTTTCGATTTCAGTAACATCTTGATTTAAGCTTTGATTTGATTCCTCGTTGGAGTTGCTAAAATTGTCGCCTGTTAAATTTCCTTCTGAAATATTAAATGATTCGGACTCTGCCTGCTGGGGAGTAAGAGTTTCATCAATTGATTCTTCTAATGTGCCTACTTCAACTCCAAGTGTCTCTGATTCTGTATTTATATTTTGAGATAGTTCCGTTTCGAGACCTTCTTCAGTTTCTACAACTTCACTTAATTGCGGTACTATTGTCTCGGATAGCTCATCAACATTTTTTCCTAAGATAGTGTCAAATCCTTCAAGTTTTTCGGAAGGTTCGTCAAAAATAATTTCTTCGTTTAATCCAACTTCAGCTTCATCTCCTATAGGTTCATTTTCCAAAACCTCTTCACTTACTGTAGGAGAATCCTCAATATTAGAACCGTCTTCGCTTTCTACTGTTAGAGTATTTTGTGTTGCTGTTTTGTTTTCTGCTTCACGAGAAGAAGGTGAATGGTTTTCATCTGAGTTATTCCTAGATTCACGAATTTCTGCCGTTCGGGGTAATACTTTATTTACACTTCCAAATAATGCAGAGGCTTGCGTGCCTGATAATGTGATTGCTTGGGCGGGTGCTTCAAATGATGAAGATACGACTGTTGTTTGGAATGCAGACTGTAAAGTAACCGTCCCTGTTGAATTAGAAACGATAATGGAACCAACTATACCATCTGAGTCAGGCATAAGAGTAATAGTATTTAGTTCTCCCTCCTGAGCCGCTCTTCCTGCTACTTTTGTCCCTCGGATTCCTAACGTAGATACAGGAGTTCTAATAATCATAGCATCAGGATTATCAGATGCTATTTCACCACTTACGAAAACAAAGACGCCTTGCACCACCGAGAAAAGTGATGATCCTTCATTTGTTGCAGGGTCATAAATAAGTTCATCTAAAACCATCCTTCCTTCATTGCCTAAAGAGAATGTAGACCCATCGGCGAACGTAATTCCAACAGCTCCGTCAGTACCTGTTTCTAGAATATCCCCCTGATATACTGAGTCGCCCTCTGAAAGTTTTTTTTGATCGCCGGAAGCCCGGGTGACCTTTAGCTCTCCTAGCGCTGTTTCCACTATGCCTATAGGGTCATCAACCAGAAGAGTTGAACCATTCTCAGCATATTGGATGGGTTTATTAGCATTGGTTAACAAAGCGATTAGGTCGGGTGGAAATAAAACCCCGTCATTTGTTATGATAGTAGGTGGGGATGGATTGGCAAAGTAGTTGATAATTAAAATCTGTTGACCGTCAATACCTTCAATTTTTAAGTCTGCCCCATCCCGAAAATACTGACCTTTGAGTAAAATTTCTGAATTATCCAACTTCATTGTACTGGCTAATGCAGAGGTTAAAACCAAACCAGAAAAAGTTTCAGCACTAAGGCTATCAATTTGTGTGGGGTTATGTAGCATTTATTTACTATTCAAACATTAGATTGCGCTAAATGGTCGAGATTATTAAGCCTGAATGTCCGAATTAAATTAATTTATTTAACCAGTAATTAAACCTTCAACGAAACCAATTTGGTATATTAGCCAGACACCTAAACCAATGGTAGCAAATCCTGCCAAAGCACTAAAAGTATTGTGGAGCCAGGTAAGCGAATTAGCCATCTTTTTTAGTGGAAAAGAAATTATTAATGAAAGTAACATCATACCAAACATCGTTCCTAAACCGAATAAAGTAATATAGAGGATGGCTTTTCCAGGCGAATTGATTTCCCCAAGTGTAAGTAAAATGAGAGCTGAAGAGCCTGCCATGCCATGAATTAGCCCAACAAGGAAAGCGCGGTTGCGTATACTCTTCTTAGTCCTATTGCTAGCATGCAAATGGTTGTGGTCATGATCTGCTCTAAAATGTGTTTCTTTATGTGTGTGAGAGTGAGCATGAAAATGTCTGATAAAACCATATTGAGCGTCTGTGTGGTTGTGAAAATGAAAATGAATTCTTTCCTTTATAAGCCTCTTCAGTACATCATATCCGAGCCAACAGAGCATTATGCCAACTGCTAGTTCAAGGTACAATGCTATTTGCTCTGAAAGAACGACGCCTAGTATGATGACTAATAAGCCGACTAAAATCAGGGTGAGGGTATGTCCGAGGCCCCACGCCATGGCAACCCCTGCCGCGGCTCTAGCTCCCCTCGATCGACCAGTAAGTGATGCCACGGCAGCAATATGATCTGCTTCGACCGCATGTTTAAGACCAATTAAAAATCCTAGTAGAAGAATAGAACCCATAATGTGAGATTATATACCTTGCATGGAAGAAATTTACTACGCTCGTTTTACTGTAATTTCCCTAGCGAAATAAAGGTTTAAGAAATAAATACCTTTTTGTCATGCCTTTATCGTTTGTACACTTTCAACGTTTCTTTCTATGGGTTGATCTGCTATAATCCAGTGAATGATTGCTGCCATTATTCCGAGAGCAACTGTAATTATCCAAATCAAATCATAGTTGCCTCTGAGATCAAAAATACCCCCCCCCAACGAGGCTCCAAGAAACCCTCCTAATTGATGGCTGAAGAAAACTATCCCAAAAAGTGCGCCTAGATATCGTGTGCCAAAAATCTTAGCAACCAGTCCACTTGTCAATGGTACAGTGCCAAGCCAAAGAAAACCGATTAGCGCTGCAAATATGAACACGGAAGTTTGGGTAACTGGAAATATTAGAAAAAAGCACAATACAATGCTTCTAGCCAAATAGTAGTATGACAGAACGTGTTTCTGTCTAAATTTTCCACCCAACCAACCAGAAGATAAAGTTCCTAGGATATTAAAAAAACCAATGATTGCTATTGCAGTAGCTGCAACCAATGGTCCCAAATTATTATCTGATAAAAATGGTGGTAAGTGGGTTGCAATAAATGAAACATGGAACCCACATACAAAAAATCCTCCACATAGAAGCCAGTAACTAGGGTATCGTGATGCTTCTTTAATTGCTTCCGTAAGAGTTTGTTTTGGCTCAGAAATTTTGTTAGTTTTCCCTCTAATTCCAATTGCAAGCGGTATAATTAATGCAGCGATGATCGCTAGAACCAATAGAGAGCTAGACCAACCCATTGAAGTTATTAGAACACCACCGATTGGCGCCATAATTAACTGACCAGCAGACCCGCCCGCACTAGCTATTCCCAGCGCCATACTTCTTTTTTCTGGCGGAAAGGCTCTTCCAACGGGGCCCAGAATAACCGCGAAACCAGCGGCACTTGTTCCAAGTCCAACTAATAAACCGACACTTCCGTGGAGACCCCAAGGTTCGGAGGCATTGGACATTAATAGTAAACCTGACGCATAGAATATGCCTCCCATAACGGCTACTTTTCCTGCTCCAAAACGATCTGCAAGCGCTCCAAAAATTGGTTGGCTAGCTCCCCAAACTAACATTTGAATAGCTATGGAAAGTGCAAATACTTCGCGGGGTAAATTTAAATCAATACTCATCGGGGCCAGAAATAAGCCAAACGTGTTTCGCATGCCCATTCCGATAGCAAGGATTATTGCACCGAATATAAGTAAAATTAGCGGGGAGGGATATCCAAATAATCTTTTTGGCATGTTCACATTAGACCGAATTGATTTAACATTAATGCTAATACCTTCTCTCTCTCCAAAACGCCGGATATTCTGAAACCATTTGGAAAAATATAAGTGGGTACAGTTTTTATAACTTCCTGCTGCTGTACATATAGTAATTGCTCTTCATACGATTTCGCGTGCAAACCGTTTTCGAGAGCCGAGCGAAAATCATGTTTATCGAGGCCTATGTCGGCCGCACACCGCGACAAAATATCAATCTCCCAAATATTAAGTTGGCCCTGAAAAAAGGCAGTAAACATTCTATGTTGATACTCAGGGGATTTACCATTAAGGGCAGCATAGATGGCTCCCTCAAATGCTAGCCCAGTATATGGCTGAGGAGATACCTTGGGTAATATAATGTCTGTTTGCATCCTTAGTGCCATTGGATAAACCAATTCTTTCCAAACTCTAGATAAGTATTCACCCTCAGGTTTCAGAGTTGGCGTTGGGGACGGTCTTAACTCAAAAGGTTTCCAAGTAAGGTTAATGTTAATTTCTTGGGATAATGCGTCAATAGCTTGAATAAGTGGTTTTTCTGCTAGAAAACAGAATGGGCACACAAAGTCTGAATAAATCTCTAACGTTATAGATTTCATGATTCTTACTATCTGGCAGAAAGTAGAATTTTGTCAAAGTACTTTATGTGATCATAGCTTCTTAGCTGACTTTTTTCATTGAAGATTAAATAAAAACAAGACCATTCTTTTAAATACTGATTTTTAACGATTCCAATAGGATTCTCAAAAAATGCATATAAAGTCCATATGTGGGTGTTATTTTTACGATTCATACCTTATATAGAGGAAAGATGAGTGGAGTTTATTGATGACTAATACCCTAGACCTATTTGAAACCCGGACAGTACAGAAGAAAGGCAATGCCACAAATTCAAAAACTTCGTCTAAACGACAAAACTCTGAAAGACTAGTTAACGGAAGTACTAAAAAGAATAAAAGTTCTCGTTCAACAAAAACAAATAATAGTTATAGTGCGGAAGATATAGAGGTTCTTGAAGGCTTAGAACCCGTTCGACGTCGACCCGGTATGTACATTGGTGGTACCGACTCCAATTCGTTGCATCACCTCGTTGGCGAAGTTCTGGATAATTCAATGGATGAAGCGATTGCCGGCCATGCAACCAGAATAGAACTTTCGCTAAACGAAAACGGTTCAGTAACTATTAAAGATAATGGTAGAGGTATTCCTGTCGATGCTCATCCAAAATTTAAGGACAGGTCTGCCCTAGAAGTTATTATGACTACATTACACTCAGGAGGAAAGTTTAGCGGTAAAAGTTATGCGACTTCCGGTGGCCTACATGGTGTAGGGTTATCTGTTGTAAATGCGCTTTCTGACTTTCTAACTATCGAAGTGGATAGGGATGGAAAAAATTGGCGACAAACTTATTGTCGTGGTGTTCCTCTAGAGAATTTGAAATCCAGTAACAACAAAACCAGAAAATCGGGAACACTAATAGAATTCCATCCAGATCCAGATATTTTTACAGAGGTAAAATCATTTTGTCCTGATACCGTGTATAATATTTCACGTGGCAAAGCTTATTTATTTAAGGGCGTAGAAATTCGTTGGTCCTGCTCTCCTAGTTTATTGGGGCCAAAGACAAAAGCTCCACACAAGGATGTGTTTCATTTTCCTGGAGGTCTCGGAGACTATCTTAAACGACAAATTGGATCACGAGCAGTTGTAACCTCAACAGCATTTATCGGGGAGGCAAATTTAAACAACGACCTGGGGCGAGTTGAATGGGCTATTACTTGGACTGAAGATGAAGAAGGTTTCCTTGCATCGCATTGCAATACTGTAGCAACGCCTGGTGGGGGAACCCATGAATCGGGATTACGTGCTGGATTGCTACGTGGGCTAAAAGGTTATGGCGAACTACTTAACAATAGATCTGCGTCACAATTAATTGTTGAGGATCTAATGGGTGATGCATCTGTTGTTTTATCTGTTTTTCTTAAGAATCCACAATTTCAGGGGCAAACTAAGGATAAATTGACTAATCCTGAGGCTGCCCGTCTTGTAGAAAATGTAATACGAGATCATTTCGAACATTGGCTTTCGGCAGATCCGGATAACGCTATGAAATTGGTGAAGTTTGCGATTGACCGCTTGGAAGAACGTTTAAGAAGACGTAAAGCAAAAGAAGTAAGGCGAAAAGAAGTTGGTCGCAAGTTACGATTGCCTGGGAAATTAGCAGATTGCAGCAATAAAGATTCAGAAGGGACTGAGTTATTTTTAGTGGAAGGCGATTCAGCAGGTGGTTCTGCAAAACAGGCACGAGATCGTAAGACGCAAGCGATTTTGCCTTTACGTGGAAAAATATTAAATGTAGCTAGTGCGACAAGAGAAAAACTTAAGGATAATCAAGAATTAAATGATTTAGTTCAAGCTTTGGGCTGTAATACAAAAAATAATTATATTGAAAGCTATTTAAGATATGAACGCGTAGTGATTATGACGGATGCAGACGTTGATGGGGCTCATATTGCATCTTTATTAATGACTTACTTTTATCATGAAATGCCTGATCTAATCAAAAACGGCCATCTGTATCTTGCTCAACCCCCATTATACAGGTTGTCTCAAGGAGACAAGGTCGCCTACGCGAGGGATGATGAGCACCGGGATGTATTGATTAATGGTGAGTTTAATAAAAATCGTAGAGTTGAAATTAGTCGATTTAAAGGCTTAGGGGAAATGCCAGCGTCACAACTTCGCGAAACCACAATGGATCCAAAAAAACGTACTCTATTAAGAATAACGATTCCAAAGGGTCAAGAAATAGGGACAGCAAACCGTGTGTTAAGCCTAATGGGTCGTAAACCAGAAAAGCGTTTAGAATTTATCCAAGAAAATGCAGAATTTGCGTCTAGTTTAGATATTTAAAAAATAGAACACTACTATAGTGTTGTGTAGTTCAGTTTTATCTGACCATATACGCGTGTTGTACTCCAAAAGTAATGGAGAGTTTTGATAGCTAAGTTTGAAAGTTTTGAGGATTTAGGCCTCAGTATAGATGTTCTTAGAGCTGTAAGAGAAATTGGATACAGTTCTCCCACTCCAATTCAGGAGAAGTCTATTCCCCTAGTGCTTATGGGAAGGGATGTATTGGGTTGTGCGCAAACAGGGACTGGGAAAACAGCCTCATTTTCTCTGCCGATCATTGATATTCTATCTCAGGGAAGTTCGAAAGCTCGCATGCCACGATCCCTCATTCTGTCGCCAACTAGAGAATTGGCACAACAAACATCAGATAATTTTAATAGTTATTGCAAGTTTAATGACTTAACACAGGCACTCTTAATCGGTGGAGAATCTCTACCAGATCAAGAACGTTCTTTGCTACAAAATCCTGATATAGTGATAGCGACACCCGGTCGTCTAATCGATATGTTTGAACGTGGACGACTAATGCTCGGAGGCATTAAGATTTTAGTTATCGATGAGGCAGACCGAATGCTTGATATGGGTTTTATACCTGATGTAAAAAAAATCGTGTCGTCTTTACCTCGCATACGTCAAACCCTTTTATTCTCTGCCACATTGGGTTCCGAAGTAAGGGAATTAGCCGATTCATTTTTAATTAATCCTAAAGAAATTAGCGTGGATCCTGAATCATCCATTGCCCAAACTGTTAAACACATGATGGTGTCAGTTTCCAGCCTGCCCAAAGAAAAACGAGCGGCATTACGGCAACTTGTTATTGCTCAAGCTAATCTCAATAGCGCTATAATTTTTTGTAACAGGAAGAAAGACATTTCTATTCTTTGCAATTCATTAAAGAAGCGCGGGTTTAATGCGGAGGAATTACACGGTGATATGAATCAACATGATAGAACTCAAACCCTTGCAGCGTACAAGAACGGGTTTACGAAATATTTAATCTGTAGTGATGTAGCTGGACGAGGTTTGGATATTGATGGTGTGTCCCATGTTTTTAATTTTGATGTTCCCACTTCCGCAGAGTCTTACATACATAGAATCGGGCGTACTGGTCGAGCAGGAAAAACTGGTATTGCGATTACTCTAGTTACCCCAGAAGATGAAAAATACGTTAAGGCTATCATAAAATTGATAGGCATGAAAATTCCTGTTCTGTCATTAAAGAAAATTGAATCGGAAAATAAAGATAATTTAGACAGGAGTAGAAATAACCCAGTTCCAGTTATTGATTCTCAAATCCCCAAAAAAGATCAGCAAAGTAACTTTGAAAATCCTTATAATAACTCCTCATCAAACATTTCCCGGGCCAGAGAAAACGCTGGGAAACTAGATAAAACAGAATCTAAGGGTGCTGTAAAATCGAACGGTAATAAAAAAGTAATTGGAATGGGTGACCATTTGCCTGATTTTTTAAAGGATCCTACCAGATATAAGGGATAACCGGACATACTCCGGTATCCAGACCTATTATTTAGCTTGTGTAAGTTCATAGGACACACGCAGTGAACTCTCCTCCTATTAAGCTATTTATTTTGCAGTACGATGTGTTCAGATAGGTGGCCATATAATTAAAAAAATAGGGTCAAGACGCCAGTATAAGAATAAAGCCTTTGATTTGATATTTCTCCGTTGCAAAATAGCCCTACGATGGGTAGCCCGTCTAATTCACTCTCAATTAATTTTT
>CAYRUX010000077.1:0-8057 GCA_964427515.1 uncultured Rhizobiaceae bacterium | reverse complement strand
GTATCGCCGCGCTCAGCGCCTATTACTATGGCGGCAGGAAGTGGCTCTTTCTTAAGTTGTGCCCATCGACGATGTTGCCCAGCTCCTCCTCTGTGACGCAACCAACGCATTAAGGTTGAATTTTTTCCAGTTACCTGCATTCGATAAATGCCTAGGTTGTAATTATCCTCTGCAGTTGATCCTGGTCCTTGAGTTACTACAATTGGCCAGGTAATCAAAGGAGCCGGCTCTTCTGGCCAGCATGTTTGAATAGGAAAATTTGCTAGATTGATATCGTTTCCTGTCAATATTGTTTCTTGACATGCGCCATTCCTGACTACTTTAGGTTTCATGTTCATGACTTTTCGAACTAGGGGCAACATGTCGAGAGCATCCCGCCAACCTTCCGGTGGTTCCGGTTGCCGAAGAAATGCCAGCGTTTCCCCTATCTTGCGCAAGCTAGTTGAATTTGTTCCTAATCCCATAGCTACTCGTTCTACAGTGCCAAATAAATTTACCAACATCGGCATGTTATAGGGAGCGCCTAGTGAATTTGTGACATTTTCAAAAATTACGGCGGGACCACTTTCAGAGAGAAGTCTGGTTTGAATTTCTGTGGCTTCTAATTCTGGAGAGACAGGCGTCTTAACCCTTACGAGTTGGTTTTGATTTTCGAGATAACTTATGAATTCTCTTAAAGAGTTATACGTCATTAATATTCCAAGTTTATATTAAACATAATTAAAACCGCAGTCATATTATATGTGAAATTATATTTACCGAACGTTCATTAGTGATGCACGTATTATTTAAAAAGTGAGTTTTTTCTTAAAAGCCAGAACTGTTTTCTTGGATTCGTCCTAAATATTAATTGGTATACGGTATCTGTTTTGCCAATCTTATTCTAATGTATGTTGATATAAATTGTATCGCGTTATTAGCGCAAAATATTTAACTATTAGTAAGTAATGAGAGAATACATGCCGTATTATTATTTAGTCGTTTTGTGAAATGCTTAGCCTAAATCAAAAACTCCTTGCAGTTACCATGAGTTATCCTTTCTCACGAAGTCACAAGTCTTTCGTTTTCGTGAACGGAAACATAGAATATTTAGAAAGTTATGAGAAGAACAAGCTAAATACATTCCTATCTGAATTTAAGGCCTCTTCCATTGAGAATAGGACGCCAGTGCTAGCCTATGGGGCAAACGCGTCACCTGAAAGATTAAAGCTTAAGTTTTCACAATTATCACCTGCAGTATTTCCTGTTATTAGGGCAAAATTAATTGATTTCGATGTAGTTTTTGCTAGCCACTATTCAAGTTATGGGGCTATTCCTGCAACTCTAATATGTGCACCGTATACCACTGTGGATCTTTTCGTGACTTTTCTAGAAGAGAAACAGCTCGAATTGATGCATCAGTCACAATTATCAGGTAATAGGTATGTATTTGGTCAATTGGATCAAATTAAAGTCCAATTGGATGGAAATGAAATGCTGAATTCAATTTATAGTTACTGGACAGGTTATGGACATTATTCTAATAAGGGTCAAGCAATTGCACTCTCTAAAGTGCCAGCTGCAGGGCGACAGTTAAAGTCATGGACGCAGATGGACATGCAAAATCAGGCACGAGATCATTTGCACCCAGGCAAAAGTCTATCGAAATTTATTCTTGAACACCTTAAAAATGAAACTTTGCGTTGTAGGCATAGTGATAAGCTATGTTCTTTCGCAAAACCATTTAACTATACGGATTATAGGATTTTAAAATGTTAGTTAACCTAATTCTCATGTCTGTATGTCTAAAATCCGTGATCCAAGAATTCCAGCAAAAATAAAAAATCCAACCCATAAATTCAGTTTAATATTATGTATGCATTTAGCTGTGTTAGAGAGCTTAAGTTGTGTTACTTGTATGATTAAAATACTCGCAGCTAATAAGAACCCTATATAAAACGGCCATGAAATCTTTGCTAAATATCCAGAGATTACAAAGCTTAAAATCGCTGCAAAATAAAAAAATATAAGATAGGTCTTTGTCCTTTGTCCTAAATATATTGCGCTGGACTTTATGCCGACTTTTAAATCATCTTCTTTATCTTGATGAGCATAAATTGTGTCATAACCTAGTGTCCAAGCTATTCCTCCTAAATAAAGTATTCCAGCAGACCATCCAAGATTTGCATCAACAGCCGCCCATCCCAATAATGCACCCCAATTAAATGCCAGACCCAGAACGAGTTGTGGCCAGTGGGTGATACGTTTCATAAATGGGTAGATAAAAATTAGTCCGGCAGAGCCGAGTCCCACGAAAATCGCAAAAGTATTTAACTGAGTCAGAACCCCAATTCCAAGGACTAGTAAAAGAAGTAGAAATACAAAAGCCGCCCTTTTACTGATTACGCCCGATGCCAGTGGCCGATGAATTGTACGAGCTACTTTCGCATCGAGATCCTTATCTATAATATCATTCAAAACGCAACCAGCGCTGCGCATAACTAGCGCGCCAACAGCAAAAAGAGCTAAAAGACGGATATCAGGAAGCCCATGTTCAGCAAGGCTTATACTCCAAAAACAAGGCCATAGGAGTAACCACGTTCCTATTGGTTTATCAACACGGGCAAGCAGGGCAAAAGGTCTGCAGCTTTTTGGTAATGCGTAAATGAGCATACTTCTGTTGTTATCAGAATTAGCATGATTTATTTGAAATAATGAGTTCATCGCAGTTTTTGATATATTGTGAAGCGACTAGAAGCAAGAAAAGGTAGTAATATGGGTAGTAAAAATAACAATAAAGTCGGCCAAGCCCATGTTCGGCTATTTATTGATCATCCTATTATATTGGATGCTGAATTGCCCTTGTCCAATTCACAATGCCATTATTTGTTAAGAGTAATGCGATTTTCACCGGGAATTAAAATTTTAATTTTTAATGGCCTTGATGGCGAGTGGCTAGCAACAATATCAGAGAAGGAAAAAAAGACATTTTTTGTTATACCTAAAGAACAGGTGCAAAAGCAGCGTCGTAATAATGGGCCGATTTTATTGTTTTCTCTAATAAAGAATGATCGGGTTGGGTTTCTAATCGAAAAAGCCTGTGAATTGGGCGTATCGGAGCTATATCCAGTGTGGACTAGATATACTCAAAGAAGAAAGATAAACGTTGAAAGGTTTTATAAACGATCTATTGAGGCAGCGGAACAATCTGGTCGCTTAACAGTTCCCCGAGTTCATAATGCAAGGCCATTAGAAACATTATTGGAATCTTGGCCGTCAAATAGGAATCTTTTGTTTTGCGACGAAAGTTGTGAAGTGTCAGTCAAAGATGTTCTAACAAAAACTAAAAAAGATTCGTGGGCTATTTTGATTGGACCGGAAGGAGGCTTTTCAGTTGAAGAAAGAAAGAATATTCAATCATATCCTTACACTGTTCCAGTTTCTTTAGGAACACGGATCTTGAGGTCTGAAACTGCAGCAATAGTTGCACTTTCCATTTGGAAAATAATAATTGATGAACGTGGTTCTTAATTTGGAACCTGCTGTATAAGCTTGAAGCTAAGGGCTATTCGTCGTATCAGAACGCGGATAGGAAATTGGGTAGCAGTGTTAAATTAATGATATGACTAATAATGATAAAAATAAGCCTATAATTGAAGTTGAGACGAAATCTGATCTTATTAGTTATATTGCCTCAGGTTGCAAGCCTGCTACCGAGTGGGTAATCGGTACGGAACATGAAAAGTTTGGTTATAGGCTGAGTGATTACCGCCCACTTCCTTATGATGGTCCATCGGGAATTCAGGCAATGCTCGAAGGTCTCAGGCGATTTGGCTGGTTTCCAAAATATGAAAATGAAAATGTTATAGCTCTCACAAAAGATGATGGTTCGTCAATTTCACTTGAACCCGGAGGTCAATTTGAATTATCCGGAGCTGCGTTACCAAATCTTCATCGAGTATGTGACGAAGTGCATACTCATCTTGATCAGGTTGCGAATGTCGCAAAAGAACTCGGTGTGGGTTTTTTAGGGTTAGGCTTTCAACCCAAATGGGCTCGAACTGATATAGATTGGATGCCCAAAGGGCGTTATAGAATAATGAAAAAGTATATGCCAACCAAGGGTGACCTTGGTTTGGATATGATGACGCGTACTTGCACCGTTCAGGTTAATTTAGATTACTCAAGTGAGAATGATATGGTTCGTAAGTTGCGGGTTGCTCTGGCGTTACAACCTATATCAGTTGCTCTATTTGCTAACTCGCCATTTCTTGAAGGTAGGCCGAGTGGATATTTAAGCTATAGAAGCCATGTATGGACTAGAACTGACCCTGATCGTTGTGGCTTGCTTCCATTCGCTTTTGAGGAAGGAATGGGGTTCGAGCGTTATGTAGACTATGCTTTGGATGTACCCATGTATTTTATAGTGCGAGAGGGGAAATACATCGATGTCGCTGGTTGTTCGTTTCGTGACTTTTTAGATGGTAATCTTCCAGAGTTAGTTGGTTGTAGACCTACATTACAAGATTGGGAAGATCATATGACAACAATATTTCCAGAAGTTCGGCTTAAGCAATATATGGAGGTTCGTGGTGCGGATGGGGGGCCGTGGGGTCGATTATGTGCCTTGCCAGCCTTTTGGGTGGGAATCCTCTATGATGAAATAGCACTGAGTGAGGCAGAGGAATTATGTCGAAATTGGTCTTATAATGAGATTGTGGAAGCACACATAAACGTAGCGCGTCAGGGGTTCAGTGCCAATTTAGCCGGACGTAGTGTCTTAGAAAGAGCGAAAGTTGTTCTTAAAATTTCTGAAGGTGGCCTTGAAAGAAGGGCGGTGGCGGGAAATTTTGATTCTGATGAACGGTGCTATCTGGCGGCGCTCCACGAGCTTGTAAGGTTGGGTCGTACTCCTGCGGAAGAATTATTAAAAGCCTATGAAGGACGCTGGAAGAAAAATATAGACCCATTGTTTGGGGAATATGGTTACTGATAATATTACTTTAATTGAATTAATAAAATCTCCTTAGATCAGGTTTGGGTTCCTCCAACAGTAATGCCGTCTACCAAAATAGTGGGGAGACCTACGCCTACTGGTACACCCTGTCCAGCTTTGCCACATGTGCCAACCCCGGGATCTAGTGTAAAATCGTTCCCTATTGAGGTTACTTTGGTGAGTATATCTGGCCCGTTTCCAATTAAACTAACACCTTTTAGCGGTGCAGTGATTCTTCCATTTTCAATCAAATAAGCTTCTGATGCTGAAAATACAAATTTTCCAGATGTTATATCTACTTGGCCACCACCAAAGTTTTTGGCATAGATACCGCGGTTTGTGTTTTGTATAATTTCTTTTGGATGGTTCTTTCCGGATAACATGAAAGTATTGGTCATTCGTGGTAAAGGGGAATGGGCATAGCTTTCTCTTCGCCCGTTACCGGTCGGTTCCATATTCATTAGACGAGCGTTTAGTCTGTCGTGTAAATATCCGCATAAAATTCCATTTTCTATCAATGTTGTAGAGGTAGTTGGGGTGCCCTCGTCATCCATTGTTAGCGAACCACGTTTTTCAGGAATAGTTCCATCATCAACCACTGTCACGCCCTCTGCCGCAACGCGTTGGCCTAGAAGACCGGCAAAAGCAGAAGTTTTCTTCCTATTAAAATCCCCTTCTAAACCATGTCCTATTGCTTCATGTAATAATATACCTGGCCAACCTGGCCCCAAAACAACTGGAAATTCCCCAGCCGGAGCTGGAATAGAATCTAAATTTACGATCGCTTGCCGTAGTGCTTCAGTCACTTGAGCTTGCCAATTTGTAGGGTCTATAAAGTTTGTATAATCTGAGCGGCCACCAACACCGTGAGAGCCCGTCTCCTGTCGTTCGCCGTCAGCCGCCATAATTGAAATATTAAGTCTAACTAGTGGTCTTATGTCTGAACATACCTGACCACTAGAACGGATGATTTTGATTGCCTGCCATTCTCCGGTGATAGAAGTGATTACCTGTTTAACTCTATGATCTAGTTTGCGCGCATAAGAATCTATTTCTTCGAGCAAAGATACTTTATTCTCGAAAGTCATTCCTTCCAGAGGATTAGAATTTGAGTAATGAGCGTGATTAGTTGGGCTGGGCCCTTCAATGGAGGAGGAACCAGAATGACCCGCTTTAACGGCCTTAACAGTGTCAGATGCGCGTTTTAGTGTATCTTCAGATAACTCCGAACTGTGAGCATACGCACTTGATTCGTCTACGTTAGCTCTTAGTCCAAATCCTTGAGAAGTATCGTAGCTCGCACTTTTTAATCGGCCATCATCAAACTGTAATCCTTCACTATGACGGTATTCAAGAAATAACTCGCCGTCGTCCGCGTTTTTCAACGCATTTTCAACAATATTTATTGTTCTAGTTTTATCTAGTCTGCTATTTGAGAAAAATAATTTGTCTGTGATACCATCGTCGAACATGTCAGATTACCAATAATTAAGTGTGAAAGAGGTATGGCATCTCAAACACTTTAAGCCAAGTTATATATCAAATTTATCATTCAAATCTTGTTCTTATTGCCAAATGCTCAATTTGAAAAACGCGACAATTCGACGCAGGCATGCTTGGCTTATGACATTAACAATTCAGAGTTATGATGCTGCTGGCACTTAATTGGCATTAAAAAACAATAAAATCAATAAGATAAGGTATGAAGACAGATGTAAATTATGGTATATTAAATTATTTCAAAACATTTTTTGTCATAGAGGCATTCTAATGGCTTACATCCTAAGGCTTCACCCAGTATAGTCTGGCAGTCCCATTCTTGAACTCAAGATAGTTTTGCTTTATTTGAGCGCGTTTGGTCTCAAGGTTGGAAGTATTGGAGGAGTGAAGGAAACTCACATTATGTTAAGTAAAAAATTAACGGTCGCATTGGTGTTTTTTATAACGATTATAGTGGGAGGATCTGTTGCGTTTGCCCAAGCGCCGGAGGAATGGCAGCTTGGGTTTCAAGATGCGCACAGCCCGACTATGGAACGCATCGTAAGTTTGAATAGTGCGTTATTTTGGGTTTGTGTAGGCATTTCTGTCTTTGTAATGGGATTAATGGCGTATATATTTTACCGTTTCAATCATAAAAAAAATCCTGTACCGCAAAAATTTACCCATAAACCAGTGATTGAAGTACTTTGGACCGTTATTCCAGTAATTATTCTTGTCGCAATTGCGATTCCTTCCTTCCGTTTACTCTATTTTATGGATCGCACTACTGAAGCAGAAATGACTATTAAGGCAATTGGTCACCAGTGGTATTGGAGTTATGAATACCCTGATCTGGGCGAAGATATAACATTTGATGCAGTTATGTTGGAAGAAGACGAGTTATCGGAAGGGCAGCTAAGATTGCTAGAAACAGATGAGAGTGTCGTGGTCCCAGTCGATACAAATATTCGTTTATTGGTAACTGCTGATGATGTCATCCATGCTTGGACGATACCTTCCTTTGGCATCAAAATAGATGCAATTCCTGGACGGATAAACGAAGGTTGGTTCCGCGTAGACACGGAGGGAACTTATTACGGTCAATGCTCAGAATTGTGTGGTCGTGATCACGCATTTATGCCAATTCGAGTAGAGGCAGTGTCGAAAGAGGCTTATGAAGAATGGGCTGAGTACGCGAAGGAAGAGTTCGCTAGTGACGATAGAGTCAAAGCAGCTCGACTAGCATTTGTTGATTGAGTGGAAAAGGAAGGAATAGATTAATGAGTCAAAGCGACGTAGGACAAGCTTCACACGAGGCTCATCACACTCCATCTAAATGGGCTATTACCCGTTGGCTCTACTCGACGAATCACAAAGATATCGGAACGATGTATCTTGTGTTTGTCATTGTGATGGGGGTCGTTGGCTCGGCGCTTTCCGTAATGATGCGAACTGAGTTGAGTGCCCCAGGCATGCAAATTTTTGCCGACAATCCTCATTATTTCAATGTTTTCATTACGGCTCATGGACTGATCATGGTGTTCTTTTTTGTTATGCCAGCATTTATCGGAGGCATGGGTAACTGGATGGTTCCGTTAATGAT
>CAYRUX010000076.1:0-3039 GCA_964427515.1 uncultured Rhizobiaceae bacterium | reverse complement strand
AGGGGGTACTAGGAATAGCAGACTCGAAACTTTAGAAGCGGCGCCTTTTTTAATTAGTACATAAAATAGCATCCAAGCACCTATTGAGAGTACGATGGACAGCCAGACTAGAGAAAATATGAAATCACTTGTCCAATAAATCCGTCCTGTTTCCAATGTTATGGCGAGAATGCCAACAAGGACAGCAGCAGCAGTTAGCTGTATCGCACAGCCTGATAGTAAGTTCATGTGTGAGCAGAAACGTTTTTGGTACAGAGTACCTGCTGAAATGCCAAATAATGCGATGACATGAAGTCCTATACCTTCTAGTGTGCCCATCTCTAAGGATAGTTTATTCCAGACGACGAGAGCCACACCACTAAATCCAAGCATGATTCCTAGCCACTGAATATAAGTTGTTCTTTCCTTCAGCACCCAATAGGCAAATAGGGTAACCAGAGGAGGTTGCAGAGCAACAATTAAAGCAGATGTTCCAGCTTCCACGCCAAATTGTATGCCACTATATACTCCGCCTAGGTATGCTCCATGAATAAGAAGGCCTGCAATTATGATATGAAAATATTGGTTTAGGCTATTGGGCCAAGACGATTTTACAATCAGACATAGTGAATAAAGAATTATAAGAGCCAAACAGAAGCGCAAAGCAAGAAACGTCATTGATTCTGCGTAAGGCAGACCTAGTTTTGCACCGATAAAACCAGTACTCCATAAGAGTACAAAAGCACCGGGCATGGCTGTGATACCAATGTTATTTTTAAACATTAATCGGAGGTTTAGTTTTTTAATTTCAACCATATGACAGGTAAATATTTAACAGAAAAATTAAAATAACAATTTGAGAGAATGGAAAATGGAAGATATCCAGTCAATTTTTTAATTCTTCCAGATCTTCATAATAATCAAGTGACTCTGGATTAGCTAACGCCTCTCTATTTTTTACTTCTTCTCCGTGTATAATTGCCTTTACGGCAAGTTCAGTAATCTTACCTGAACGTGTGCGTGGTATATCTCTTACTTGTATAATCTTAGCTGGCACATGACGCGGGGTGCATTTATCTCGTATATGTTGCCGTAAATGTTGTGCTAGCTTATTATCAAGAGTAACGTCAGAAGTTAGTCGTAAAAATAAAATTACCCGTATATCTCCTTCCCATTCTTGACCAACACATAACGCTTCTTCCACTTCCTGAAATTGTTCAACCTGTCTGTAAATTTCTGCTGTTCCAATTCGAACCCCCCCAGGGTTGAGAACCGCGTCAGATCGACCATAAATGATCATACCGTTATGATCTGTAGAGGCAACGTAATCTCCGTGGTGCCATATACCGGGAAATCGTTTGAAATAAGCTTTCCTATATTTCTGATAGTCTTTGTCATTCCAAAAACAGATTGGCATAGAAGGAAAGGAATTTTTGCATACTAGTTCGCCCTTAATGTTTTGAACTGATTTTCCTAGGTCATCGAATATATCAACTTCCATGCCTAGACCCTTGGCTTGCAGTTCACCAGCCCATACAGGTTCAATTGGATTTCCAAGAGCAAAACATGAAATGATGTCTGTCCCTCCAGATATAGAAGCTAAATGGATATCGTTCTTTATTCGTGAGTAAACATAATTAAAACTTTCTGGAGCTAGTGGCGATCCTGTAGACGTTATTGTTTTTAATTTATTTAACGAATGAGTCTTTATAGGGGCCAACCCTCCTTTATTAGCAGCATCAATAAATTTAGCTGATGTGCCGAAGAGGGTCATGTTCTCTTTTTCAGCAAAATCAAATAAAATATTTCCATCGGGGTAAAATGGTGCGCCATCATACAGAAGTAATGTTGCCTTGGAAGCTAAAGCGCTTGCTAGCCAATTCCACATCATCCATCCGCATGTAGTAAAGTAAAAAACCTTATCATTTTCTTTAATATCAGTATGTAATTGATGTTCTTTAAGATGTTGAATTAAGGTACCGCCAGCTCCATGTACAATGCATTTTGGGATTCCTGTGGTACCTGATGAGAACATTATAAAGAGAGGGTGGTTAAATGGCATAGGCACAAATTCTATTTCTTCTGAATCAGATTCAGTTAAAATGTCATCAAAATATTCCGAGTTTGCTAGGTGTTCAATTTTCGGTCTTTCCTGAGTATAGGATACGACAATTGTATTTGTTACACTGGGCAACCTTGGAATTAGAGTATGAAGTTTTTTTAAGCAATCTATCGTTTTCCCGCCATAATAATAACCATCTACAGCTATCAGTAGTTTTGGACGAATTTGTCCAAAACGATCAAGTATACCCTGAACACCAAAGTCAGGTGAGCATGAAACCCAGATTGCACCAAGACTTGCGGTGGCTAACATAGAAATTATAGTTTCGGGCATATTGGGTAGATATCCCGCTACTCTATCCCCAGGGCGAATTCCTCTTGCTTTTAATGATTTTGCAACTCCTGCAACCTGTTGTTTTAGTTCGGAGAAAGTTAAACGCTTTCTAACTATATTTTCCCCCCAAAAAATGATGGCATCATCCTCATCGTTTCTGCGTAGAAGGTTTTCTGCATAATTGAGGCGGGCATCAGGGAACCACTTTGCTCCAGGCATCTCCTTGCTGTTCGTGATTACCAAATCGCCTCTAGATTCTGCTATAATTCCAGTAAATTCCCATACTGACAGCCAGAACTTTTCGGTTTCTTGGATAGACCATTGATAAAGGGTCTCATAATCATAAAATTCTTTATCCCAGATATCGCCTGCGTATTGCATGAATTCAAATAATCTAGAGGATCTTTGCCTATCTTTATCCGGTTGCCAAAGTGGGTTGGTCATAATTCCTCTCTTATTAAAGTGAGATATTGCTAACAATTTTCTTGCTGTAGGATGCCAAAATATTTATTAGGATTCTATCTGATAAATTCAATCAAACGTATCATAGATCGATGCCCGCGAAATGACGAAATGAGCTGTAGCTCAGCTATATTAAAAGTATTTTTCTTATAGTGAAACAGGAAGGATAGTTAATTTAATTTGAAGATAACCTGAGTTCGTTT
>CAYRUX010000075.1:0-11409 GCA_964427515.1 uncultured Rhizobiaceae bacterium | reverse complement strand
ATTTCTGATTTATCCAAGCGTAAAATGCTAGATAACCATGTGGTGGGGGTAAATCAGGATCATGATAACTTGTAGTGGGATCAATGTTGTATCCCCGTGCCGGCTGTATACCCAATACAACATTTCCATAACGCCTGACTGGAAGAGAAAAAGCTTTTATATCGCGTCTAAAGAAGGGATCAGTCTCCGGAGTCCCCCATCTTTCCCTTACTTTAGTACGCACCTCTTGATCAAGGCTCTCAAAGTATTCAAGATAATTATCGAGACTGTGAATATCGTGACAAGAGGTCGTATTCTTTTTAGAAGTGGCATTCGTAGGTCCAGACTGAAGTTGCAATATTAGATCAGCACCAGTTTTTGGTGGTGCATCTATTACGTAGCCTGCTTCTTGCATAGCGTTTAATAAAACTAGGACACTTTCAGGGGTATCCAGTCCTACGCCATTTCCAATACGACCGTCTCTATTAGGATAATTAGCTAAAACACTACATACTCGACGTTCCTCCGGACTGATTCGTGCCAGAGTAGTCCAGTTTTTTGCCAACCGAGAAACAAACTCTATACGATCTTTGCGAGGGGAATGTGAAACAATATAGCTTTCTGTTAAGGAATCATACTCGTGTTCGTTTTTAAACGATATTGCGCGACTTAAAATACGACCATCTACTTCTGGCAAAGCGACATTCATGGCAATATCACGCGCGGAAAGCCCTCGTGTACCCGACAACCAAGCAGTCTCAGTATTTCCAGCCAAAACAGCCTGTATGACAGGTGAATTAGAGGAGTCAAGAGGACTTGCTTGAATATTACCCGGCCTAGATACAGAAAAGCTGGTGGTGTTAAGTAAAATTTCAGGGTGTGAGGTGCTTAAAATAGTTTCAATAAATCGCGCAGATGATGCATCCTTCAAACTGGTCACAAATAAGCCAATAGCCAATAGGCCTTCTTTCTCCAATGCTGCAATTAAACCGTCGACTGGCGCCGTATCTCCCGCCTGTACGAGAGCACGGTAAAATATAATGATAGCTAGCGAAGAATCTCCCCGATTCCGCTGTAAAACAATTGCATCTAGATCAAGCTGGTTCACACCAGGCTTATATAGTCCTGCTTGAGCAATCGGCAATGGCTCCTTACACGAAATTGCGCCCGTAGACCGACCTATTAATTCGGCTCCATAGCTTAAAAATTGTATGGCATTCTCTATTCCACCTTGCACACAATATTGCCATAATCTGTCGCAAGCCTCTGTCGCTAGGTTGCACCGCCTCGCTAATTCACTATCAGGCTTGTCGTCTCCAGGTAGTAAAACAAGAGAAATTTTTTTTTCCTGGCATAATTGTGTAATGCGCTCCGTACCATAGGGCCAATAACTCTCCCCGCCCAGCAGTCTGATAATTACTAGAGAAGCCCCAGAAACTGTAGTCTCTAGCCAGTTGTCAATTGATAAATTATGACTCAAATTCATTAAGTTAGCTAACCGAAGGCTTGGCGCCTTATGCCCTAAAAAACTATGCGCGCGCGACATACATGCAAGTTCTGTATCCGCTGCCGATGCAAATATTATATCACCTGGGGACTGCCCTAAATCAACTGCGTCACCACTATCTAAAGTGCCCCCAGGTTGCGCTGCCAGAAGATGCATTCATTTAACTCCTAAATATGAAAATGCATCGCTTATAGCAATTTGATTAAGCGGCCTTAACCCAATAACAACAAGAGAACTTCTCCGAGTTTCCGCGCCTCCCCAATCACGATCAAAATATCGGGATATACGTGGGCCTACAGCTTGAATAACATGCCGTCTTCTTTTTTCTGGAACATCAACAAACCCCTTGATTCGCAAAATATTATTTTCCTGAATAACGTCTAGTAGTCGCGATTCTAACAGCTCAAGATTCTCCACAGAACCAAACCGAAGAATAAAACTATCAAATTCATCGTGGTCGTGCTCACCATCCAGGCCATCGTGATGAGATGGCCGCGAATCTAGATCATTTTGGGCATTTGTATCCAATCCCAATAAAACATCAGGATTAATCTGTGCCTGCTCAGCTTCCACAAGCTTAACACCAGAACGTAATTTTGACTGCAAGGCATCACGTGTCCGGCTACGTTGCTTAGCATCCAATTGATCCACCTTGTTTAACACGACAAGATCAGCACAGTATAACTGATCTTCAAACACTTCTTCCAACGGACTCTCATGATCTATTGCTTCGTCTGCTTCCCTTTGCATCTGAAGGGCCATTGGGTCTGAAGCAAACCGGCCATCGAGAAATGCCGGCCCATCAACAACGGCCACCACTCCATCTACGGTAACTTTATTCCGTATTTCAGGCCAATTAAATGCTGCTACGAGTGGTTTAGGCAGAGCTAAACCAGAGGTCTCAATAACAATATGATCTGGCATAGGATCGCGTGCTAATAACGATTCGATAGTGGGCACAAAATCATCAGCTACTGTACAACATATACAACCATTAGCTAATTCAACTATATCGCCTTCTTCGCAAGCTTCATCACCACAGCCTCGTAGAAGTGATTCATCAATTCCAAGGTCGCCAAATTCGTTTATAATAAGTGCAATACGCCTCCCTTCTGATGTTGCCAATACGTGGCGTATCAGACTGGTTTTTCCAGCGCCTAAAAAACCTGAAATAACAGTAGTGGGAATTTTTGAGTTTTGCATGCCTATTCCTTCTAAATATTTGTTTTTGAATTGGATCTAGTTTGAATTTGACGCCACCCTACATTTTCATGGCTGAAATGATGTAAATTGGGATGGAAGATCTCAGCTAATATTTCTGCAGATTCAACTAGTCGAGGTCCTGGGCGGTTAAAATAGAAATCACCATCTACAGCGTATACTTGTCCATTTTGCACAGCCCTAAGCGTCTTCCATTGAATTTTTTTCAGCAAGCCTTTTACCTCACTTACGGTTTTGTTTAGGTTATATCCACATGGCATAAATATTATAATATCCGGATCCGCAGAAAGTAGATCCTCGAAATTCAACCGAGAGGAATGCTGGCCAGCTAATCCAAGAAGATTATTTCCTCCAGCAATTCCTACTAATTCAGGCACCCAGTTACCTGCCCCCATCAGCGGATTTAACCATTCTATTGTAGCAACATTTGGAGTATTAGATTCTTTCGTCGAAATTCTAAGGATACGTTCCGTTAATGAGGCACATAAATGATCCGGATCCACTCCCAATGCTTTTCCAACCTGACGAATACTTGCCCAAACCTCGCCAAGACGGGTGGGATTTAGTGTAATAATTTCAATTGTCCCATCTAAACCAATTTGTGAACACGCTGATTTTACATCAGAAAGGCTAACGGCACAGACTTCACATTGGTCTTGAGTTATAATATGCGTTGGCTTAACCGCTTTAATCATCTCAAAATCAAGTTCAAATACACTTAAAGCATCGGCTAGCGCCTGCATTACTTGATCATGAATTTTTTTGCTGTTTCCATCTATCATAAAACGAGGCCGCGCGCATACAGGTAATTCACTAATCTCTGGTGGCCAATCACATGCGTAAGAGCGACCAACAAGGTTTTTTTGGAGACCTAGAGCCGTAACAATCTCCGTAGCGCTTGGTAACAGACTTACAATTCTGGGGGTATCTAACTTCATGGTTTTATCTTAACTGGAAGACCAGCCGTAACCAACACGACCTCCTCTACTGCAGTTGCTAGGGATTGATTTAGTTGCCCAGAAAAATCTCTGAATCGACGAGCCAAAACGTTATCAGGAACAATACCCAAACCGACCTCGTTAGAAACAAATATCAGGCGACCCTCAAGGTTTGGCAATATGCTTACCAACCGAGCTATTTCTTCTTCTACATCCTTTTCAGAACCCATCAAATTGGCAATCCATAGCGTAAGACAGTCAACTAAGACCGCTACATTTTTATCGCAACAATCTTCGAGTGCATCTACCAAATAAATAGGCTGCTCAACCGTACACCAACCTTTATCTCTTCTTTTACGATGTGCAGTTATTCGCGAAGCCATTTCAGAATCTCTCGCTTCAGCCGTAGCAACATAGACGCACAAACCCTGATGCTCACGTAGTAAACTTTCTGCGTAACTACTTTTTCCTGATCGCGCTCCCCCAAGCACCAACGTCTTATGGGGCGCATTTATTAGGTACGGCATAACCCTCCCTCCGAGGACCGATGTTGGGCGACACTAAGAAGGTCTCCTGGCTCTGGATATAAAAACTACCCCAACCTTCCCAATGGCAAATACCATCAGTGGTATAAACGGACTTTTATCCGTTTTAAGGGGCCCACCTATCCAATTACAGTTGCGGGGGCAGCACCGGCATGGCCAGATATATTATCTAGGCTTCACCGGTTTCCCTGACTCAGCGTCTAGGTGGAAAAACTACCCCATATGGTCTACTAAAGCTAGGACATAGATTCACACCTATCACACACCAGTCCATTTCACCCCCTGGTTTATGAAAACAATCAATACGCGTAATAGAAAGATTATCTATCGAAAAAAATAGAGCATTATCTGGCGGAATATTGAGTGCAAAACCTAACGCTGAACGAATGGTCCCACCATGAGCCACCGCTACAATATCCTTACCCATATGCTCCATACTTAAACGGCGTACCGTAGCAGATACTCGAGACATTACATCAGCAAAACTTTCTCCATTTGGAGCCGTATAATGCGCTGGAGCAATCCAAAACGGATGATTCTTTCCAGCTTTTTGGCTAGATACTTCCTCATATGTTAGTCCCTGCCAATCTCCGAAACACTGTTCTCCAAGACTCTTCTCCACTAACGGCTTGCTTATTGAGCAACCCATCTCAGCAATTGCATCTGCTGTTTGTTGTGTGCGTTGCAAATGACTAACAACCCACAACGCCTTCTGAGGAACTTGGTGCGCCAACCATCTAAACGGCTCTGGATTTTGGGTATTTGCAGGCACATCAGTGTTTCCATACAACCGACCTTTGAAAGATGTTACAGGCGCATGGCGAATCCACCACCAGCTCGTAACGCTGTTTTTTTCTTCTTGCTTCATCGAATTGCCGCCAAAGTAAGCAAAAAAATTAATTCTGAAGTTTGTTGAGTTGCTCCTAGTATGTCTCCAGTATGCCCTCCAATCTGTCTCCTTGCCAGAAATCCCACGACAAATGCACTACATGATGAGATTATTAGTGCAACAATGCCTGACCAGGTTAAAAGACAAACGCAAAATAAAACTGCTATAGCAAAGCCCATCCAAACCGCATCGGCCGGGGGTTTCCCAGCATTTGAAGCTAAACCGTCATTTTGAGCCGCAGGCATCCATCTCATCATTGCGGGCATAACTGCACGAGAAAATGCGCTCGCGCAAATTAAAGCGCAAATTACTACCCCTATGTTTTCTAATTCTGTTAATGCTCCAACTTTGGCGCCCAAAACTAAAACTAATGCGATGACACCATATGCACCTATTCTGCTATCCCGCATTATAGATAATTTTTGTTTTCGATTTTTTCCACCTCCCAAACCATCAACCATATCTGCTAAACCATCTTCATGAAGTGCTCCCGTAACAAAAACCATAAACGCAATTGCGATTACACTAGCAACCAAAGTTGGGAGACCTATTACCATGGTAAAGGCAAAAACTATGCCACCAAATATACCAACTAACGCACCTACCACGGGAAAGACTCGGACAGAACGCCCCATAGGCGTTATAATTGGAAATTTTTCGCTTTCATTCTCGTCCTCATTATTAAGCTTTACATCATCAGAATCAGACAATCCAGGAACGGGAATACGAGTAAGAAAAACAATAGCTTTTCGCAAGTCCTGTAGCCAAGCGCGAGCTGCAAAATATGCTTTTCGCTCAAATTGTTCTTTAGGCCCTGTTTCAAAAGGCATTTAGTTCTTGCCTCTCATCTAGTTGTATGAAGAATTCTCCCACATTGTTTCGTTATATGACAGCCTAAACGGACAGCCAAGCACTGTAATCAATTAGTAAAGGGAGCGTTTCAAATTGTTCAAAATCCCAGATTCTATTCAGAGCATACGCGACCTAATTGATAATACACCAGCGGGTGATGTGAAGGCTCTTAAAGAGGCGCGTAACCACCAATCTAATCTTACAAAACCATTAGGTTCCTTGGGGAAGCTAGAACATATTGTTGAATGGTTGGCTATGTGGCAAGGTAAGCATCCCCCGAGTGCTGAACAAATACAAATAATTGTTTTTGCAGCAAATCACGGCGTTTCCTCCTTAGGTGTATCAGCATTTCCTAGCTCAGTGACTGCAGAAATGGTCAATAACTTTTCTGCCGGGGGCGCTGCTATCAATCAATTAAGCAATTGGGCCGGTGCTTCTTTAAATGTTATCCCAATAAACCTAGGTAGCCCAACAGCTAATATCACAGAACAACCAGCGTTAAGCGAGAGCTTGTTTTTAGAATCATTTAAATTGGGGATGACAGCTATAAATAAAGATGCAGACCTTATTTGTCTTGGAGAAATGGGCATTGGCAACACAACGATTGCTTCCGCAATTGCGGCCGCTCTATTTGGTGGAACAGGTCTTGAATGGGTGGGTCGTGGAACTGGTATCGATGACGCTCAATTGGTACATAAGGCTAACGTAATAGACTCAGCTTTAAGACTCCATAGAGATTATTTGAATGATCCTATCCAAATACTAACAAGGCTCGGCGGACACGAATTTGCTGCAATTACTGGTGCTACACTAGCTGCTCGTTTTTTCAAAATTCCTATAATACTGGATGGTTTTGCCTCAACCACAGCGGCTTCTATTCTAGAAGTTTCTCGCGCCGACAGCCTAGCTCATTGTCTCGTATCACATAAATCTGCCGAACAAGGGCATGCCTTACTACTAAAAAAAATCAGCAAACAGCCCCTACTTGACCTATCACTTAGGCTCGGCGAAGCAACGGGAGCTGCTTTAGCTGCTGGTTTAGTTCGAGCAGCAGTTGCCACTCATATTGGAATGTCTACTTTTTCTGAAGCTGGAATAAGTGGCCCAAATCAATAATATCACTCGCCAATTTGGTGTAACAACCCTCGATCCCGTGCTGATCTAAAGAAATATGTGAATATCCCGATACCAACTAAGATATATACAATGTTTAGGCCAAGTGCTTTCCAAAATAAATCATAACGAAATATGCCATCAAATAATACCGTTCTCATACCTTCAAATACTAAGGCCGAGGGCAAAACAGTGGCAATAGATTGCAGCCACTCAGGCAATATATCTATCGGATAATAAATACAGCTGACGGGTGCAAAAGCGAAAACTAGGAACCATGCTAAACTTTCTGCACCTAAACCAAATCTGAGTATTAGACCACTTACCACCAACCCAACTGCCCAGCCCATAAGAATTAAATTAAAAAAGAACGTAATTAGAGAAAATCCCAGAGAAAATATCGAAAAATGATAGAGCAAATAAGCGAATCCTACTGCTCCAGACATTCCAATTATTGTGCGCAGTAGACTAAATAACATTAAAGCAGCAATAAATACCCATGGCCTGAGAGGACTAGAAAACAGATGACCTAAATTGCGCGACCACATTTCTTCAGTAAAAACGAGCGAAAAACCCAATTGACCCCTAAATAATACGTCCCAAAGTATCACTCCTGCAAGCAACACACCTGCCGCTTGTGCAATCCAAGAACTATTGGTTAGAAAGAAATCACTTACCAACCCCCAAAGTATCATTTGAATTGTAGGCCAATACATGAGTTCTATAACTCGTGGCCATGATGTTCTCAAAAGATAAAGATGACGTAACACCATAGCTCCAATCCGTACTAATGATGCTCCAAACATCAGGTTATCAGTCTCCAATAAAAATTCATTATTGCCTTTGTAAATTGTCTGAGTTACGAGCTATATCAAGAAACACTTCTCCAAGATTATCTCGACCAAATTGCCTGATAAGGTTTTGAGGACTACCGCTATTGGTTATGCGTCCCTGCTTCATAATAAAAACATGCTGACATAATTGCTCAACTTCGGCCATGTTATGTGAGGCTAGAACGATAGTACTTTCATGTTTTCGCTGCCAGGTTTGTAAATAGCTTCGTACCCAGTCCGCACTATCAGGATCTAATGACGCCGTAGGTTCGTCCAATAACAATAGATCAGGATCATTTATTAATGCTTTTGCCAAAGCAACCCGCGTCTTCTGACCCGCCGATAATTTTCCCAGAGGTTTCCGTAAATATTCTGAAAATTCTAGTTCATTAGCTAAACGATGAATGGTTTGATCCAGATCGCTCACGCCATATAGTCGACCATAAACTTTCAAATTTTCTTCTACCTTCAGCCGATGAGGCAAGTCAACATATGGGGACGAAAAATTCATGCGCCCCAATGCAGCATAACGATTTTTCAAAAAATTTATTCCAAAAATATTAATTGCACCAGAGGAGGGATATATTAGGCCTAACATCAATGCCATCGTCGTAGGTTTACCCGCGCCATTTGCACCGAGCAGTGCTACAGTTTGACCCCTCATGACTTTAAGGTTCAATTCTTTCACAGCCTGGACGGATCCAAACGTTTTGCATAGATTCGTTACTTCCAAGATGGCATTTGCCATAACTATTGAACTTCGTCATAAGTTATGCACTCAGTAAATTTCCACAACAACCATTCAAGCACACTATTAGACATAAAATTTTATTCTTTCCATTATGTGGGGTTGGTTTGAGCAAATTTGTATATGCCAAAAACCAAGTGATTCCAATGACTGAAACGCATCACGTGCGACTTCAAACATTAACCCTAATTAGGTGGATTGCTGTTAGTGGACAATTTATCAGCATTATGGTAGTGCATTTCTTGTTAGCTTTCTCGTTACCATTAACACCATTGCTAGGTGCGATAGCCCTTTCTGCCCTGGTTAATCTTGTAGCAACACTTTCCAAAAAAACAGACACGCGCCTAAGTAATCGCGAAGCTTTAATATATTTAAGCTACGATATTATTCAACTTGCCTTCCTAATAGCTCTTACAGGGGGTTTGGAAAATCCTTTTGCGATACTTTTGTTAGTTCCTGCCGCTATTTCAGCCACAATTTTAGGATTTCGTGCAACGGCTTTAATTACTGCATTAGTTGTTTTATGCGCAACATTAATCGCCTTCTATCATCAACCATTGCCTTGGCTTCAAGACGTACTTCATTTGCCAAAGCTTTATGTACTAGCACTTTGGATTTCTCTTGTACTTGCAACACTACTAATCACTGCTTACGCGTGGCGAATAGCAAATGAGGCTCGCAGAATGGCCAATGCCTTAAGCGCTACCCAAATGGCACTTTCGCGAGAACAAAGCCTATCTGCCGTTGGCTCTCTAGCCGCTGCAGCAGCTCATCAGCTTGGCACGCCACTAGCAACTATCGCGGTCGTCTCGAGGGAACTAGAGCGAGACCTGCCCAAAGAAAGTCCTCATCTTGAAGATGCTGGTCTTCTTGTAAGCGAAGTTGAACGTTGTAGAAAAATCCTTAGTAGTTTAACCGCCCTTAGAGAAGGTGAGGAAAATACTCCGTTTGAGCGTATCCCAATAAGTGGTTTAGCAGAAATTGCGGCTACACCCCACCGTCAAGATGGCATTAACATAAAAATCATAGTTATACCTGCAAAAAACAACATTAACCCTGAGCCAACCGTACCTCGTAGAGCAGAAATTTTACACGGTCTAAACAATGTAATAGAAAATGCAGTACAGTTTTGTACACAACAAGTTGATATTTCTGTGACGTGGAATGAAAGAATAGCCAAAATAGAAATTGCGGATGACGGGCCAGGTATGACCCCTTCTATTCTGGTCAGATTGGGGGAGCCATATGTGTCATCACGGCGGAAAAGCGGAAGAATGGGTCTTGGAGTATTTATTGCTAAAACGCTTTTGGAACGAACTGGAGCATCAATGTTGTTTTTAAATGGCCAACCTCTTGGTGCCCGAATTGTAATTTCATGGCCCCGCAAAATACTAGAGGACCTGAGCGCAGAGCGCTTTAAACTTTAAAAGAAACATGAAATTTTGGAGTTAATTTGAACATATCAAAGAAAGATTATTCGAAAAAAAAACTTTTACTAGTTGATGATGATGACGCATTTCGTAATAGGCTAGCTCGAGCTATGAAGCAACGGGGATACCAAGTGACCACTGTCGCGACCGTTGCCGAAGCAAAAAGAGTCGCTGATGAAATAGAACCAGATTTTGCTGTAGTTGATTTAAGAATGCCAGACGGGAGTGGCCTAGACACTGTCAAGTCTCTGCGAAAAGCACATACTAATATGCGAACAGTCATACTCACCGGATATGGAAATATCGCGACTGCCGTTGCAGCAGTTAAAGTAGGGGCTGTAGATTATTTAGCAAAACCAGCCAATGCCGATGAAATTCATTACGCACTTAATGCAAAGGATCGACCTCTTCCGCCTCCACCCGAAAACCCGATGTCTGCAGACAGAGTAAGGTGGGAACACATTCAACGAGTATTTGAACAGTGTGATCGTAATGTTTCTGAAACAGCACGAAAATTAAATATGCACAGAAGATCTTTACAACGAATTCTCAGCAAATATTCGCCTCAATGAAATTTTCCGACACCTGTCCTAAATAGTCGAAAGCTCCTCTAGAGCATTCCAGTCAACCGAACCATCACCATTCGGATGTAAAGGCTGTATACAAACGTGATCAGCTCCTGCTTCAAAATGAGCTCTAATACGAGACCGAATTGATCCGGCTGTACCCGACGCTACCATGGCATCTAGAAATTGATTGCTACCACCACCAGATAAATCTTCCTCTGTAAATCCCAATCGCAACCAATTATTTCTATAATTTGGCCAGGGAAGATAAAGCGAAAGAACATTAGATGCCACTGTGCGTGCTCGTTTAACATCTTCAGTCAAACATACTTTTTGTTCGCCACAAAGCCAGGCGTCGGGGCCAATAATTTTTCTAGAAGCAGCTGTATGCTCTGGAGTAACCAAATAGGGATGAGCAACACTACTCCAATCACGAGCCAGCGCCAACATATTTGGTCCAAGTGCTGCAAGTACAATGTTTTTATCTGAAACACTTATACTTAATTCCGCAGTTTCCATTGCGTCTAAATATTTTCGCATCTCAGTTAAAGGCTTCCCGTAAGTATGGCCACGGAATTCTTCTACCAAGGGAATATGGGACACGCCTAGACCCAAAATATATCTGTCATCAAATAGCTTATTGAGACTATTATGACCAGCAATAGCCGTGACTGCATCTCGAGCATAGATATTTGCTATCCCACTTGCCACATTTAATCTGTTAGTTTTCGATAGGACAAAACTACCAAAACTAAACGTTTCATATCCAATTCCTTCCGGATACCAAA
>CAYRUX010000074.1:0-9721 GCA_964427515.1 uncultured Rhizobiaceae bacterium | reverse complement strand
TGGTGTGTGTTCAAAAAGAGTTACATTAGGGGGTAGCGAATCTGCCAAACCACGAGTTAAGGCTGCCGGGTTCATTAAATACCCTCCTGGAGTATAAAGGGCTGAATGAAAATAGTCTGTGCCTATCTCTTTTAGAAGTTGTTCTCTATTTACCCAACGGTAGGTTTCGCCAAGTGCGTCTAGCTCTTGGGCATAGGGTTGCAATATTTCAGCACTACCTTTGTCGCTTACAGCAGCGTGGTATTTGCCACGTTGACTCCAGTTACAAGTTATTTTTTGTTTTGTAATATTTAGTTGAAGATAATCAATGGCAGCGCGACTGAGCCGAATAAATCTCTGGGAACCATCGAGTTCTTGAAGGGAACTTTCCACATTATGTGGTAAATCTATTGCAAATCCTGAATTCCGTCCAGAAGCTCCCTCCCCCACTTCGTGCGCTTCTAACAGGGCAATGTGAGAGTTGGGCTGATTTTCTGCCAGACGTCTGGCTGCTGCTAAGCCAGCAAATCCTGCTCCAATTATTACGTAATCAACGTTTAATTCAGTGTTTAACGCTTCTGCAATATCACGACTTGGTAGTATTCGACTCCAGCCATTGGTTTTATCATCCTTTGGTAATATGGAGATATTGGTCATGTCTTCTCCATGCTCTGCTATGGGCAACACCTATCAAATTAAATAGTTCTTCCTTTAAGTATGTTATACACTCTATTCTTGTTAGTTGCTAAAGTCATTTAAGGGTTAAATGTTATTTAGCTGTAGTTTTAGAATTAGGAAGGTATAGTTGAGACCCTAAAACGTCGAATTTAAGAACACGTAGGCGATGTGGTGCTCCCACAGATTATTAATAGGTTAAACACCAGATTGATTAAGCAATGGTTAGATCGTCGCACCCCCCCAGAAAAACCACCCTAATCCAAAAAAGAACAGTGCGTCGCCATAAAGGCCGTGTTCGATAGATACTAGTAGTAAAGATTTGGTTTTCTGGTAGGTCAAAGCAAAAATAACGCCCGCTACCAGACCTAGAACTGGAGCAACCCAATTAATAAAAAGTATGTGGGCTATACAAAATGTGAGAGCACTCATTGTTACCATAAGGGTCTTATTTCTAAAGAGGGGTTGGTATCTGGAAAAAAAGAATCTACAAAATATGAACTCTTGTGGAAAAGCTGAAACAACGGGATAGAGAATTAATAGTTTCCACATGAGATCTGGAGATGAATTTTGAATACTAAACAATTTGTCGGGAAAGAGAGTAGCGGTAAAGGTATAAAGCAAGCCCGATAAACAAACCCACCTTACAAAAATAAAAATTAATTTTTGCTTAGTTACAATTATGGTAGTAGTTTTTTTGAATTGCTTTCTTTCACAGATATAATAGATGCCAGCGCAGTAAAAAAATATAACCCACAGAAATATGAGTAGGTAAGGTGATAGCCTAAAATAGGCTATCGTGAATGGTATAATTAGAGCTAGTATCACTAGCTCTGAAATCCGATAATATGGGCTGTTAACCACTTTCAATGGCTGTTCCCGCAAGTCTTCTGGTGTAAAGATGATTTAGCACTTCAAGTATCTTAATTGAAGGCTCAAATTGAGTACTTATGTCATCAGTACTATACAATTGAGCGAGGGGCTCGTATGGATGCCCAACGATCACCTGATGAAATTTGATGTAATATACGTTCTTCATTAGGGTAAACATTTTTTATCATAAATTCAGATATACGTTTTAAAAATTCCTGAGATTTTCTACTATAACCAAATTCCACTGTTTTGCTCCTAATTGACGCGTATTAATTTTTTATTTGTTCTTTATTGTTAGACCTTGTTTCGGCACATTTATAATCTGTGGGAGCCATCCATAATATTAATTATGAAATAACAAATTAAAAAACATTATGAGAGTACAAATATGAAAAAGAAACCTACTCTTTTTGTAACCCGAAAGATGCCACCACTTGTCACGGAAAGAGCATCCAAATCATATAATGCGAAATTTAATAATGCAGACTTTGTGTTGAATGGGAATGAGATAGTAAAAGCAGCTCAGGGAGTCGATGGACTATTAATTGTTAACGAAATTATTAATCGAGAGACCATTTTTACTCTTCCGGCGACAGTAAAAATTATAGCATGCTTTACTGCAGGATATGATCATGTGGATCTTTCGGCAGCTAAAGAACGGGGTATCGTAGTTACCAATGCACCCGACGCGTTAACTGATGCTGTCGCTGATATAACCTTATTGCTATTATTGGGCGCCTCGCGCCGGGCTAGTGAAGGAGAGGCTGTTATGAGAAGTGGCAGTTGGCCAGGGTGGCACGCATTATATATGGTTGGTAGTGCACTTGGAGGAAAGAGACTAGGAATTTTGGGAATGGGGCGTATCGGTCGTGCTGTAGCTCAGCGCGCAGTGGCTTTTGGACTTGAAATACATTACCATAATAGAAGTAGATTAGATGTGAATATGGAGGCTGGAGCCATATGGCATGAAAACTCTGAAGAATTACTTCAATCTTCGGATATCCTTAGCCTGCATTGTCCTTTGAATGATTCCTCTAGAAATTTTTTGAATTCTAAACGTATAGCTTTATTGCCTAAGGGGGCTATTATAGTTAATACGGCACGAGGAGATTTAGTAGATGACGAAGCATTGATTGAAGCACTCAAGTCTGGTCACATTAAGTCAGCTGGGTTGGATGTTTATCAAGGAGAACCTAATAAAGTTAACCCTGGGTATGCTCTCCTAAAGAATACTTTTCTTCTGCCTCACATTGGAAGTGCTACAATAGAAGCGAGAACAGGTATGGGATTTCAAGCTCTTGATAACTTAGACGCATATTTTAGTCGTCGGAAGTTGCCGAATAAGTTGGTTTAGTGTGGATAATGTATTTATTTTATTAGGCAATTTTATCAATTTCTGTGACAGACTGTGTAAGCTCTGTTGTACTTAATTGGTGATATACAAAATTACCAATTTCAACTTCGGTAAGAAGTGGGTGGGATAAATATATAATGGTTGAAAAAACACGCTTCTATGAGCCCATTGACGGTATGAAGATGCCCCGTTTTGGTGGCATCCCGACTTTTATGAGGTTGCCATTTGTTACAGATTTTAGTCAGGTAGATATCGCTCTTGTTGGTGTGCCGTGGGATGGGGGTACAACGAACAGAGCAGGTGCACGACATGGGCCACGTGAAATACGAAACATGTCTAGTCTTATAAGACGCACGCACCATTCACTTGGCATTTGTCCATACGAGCTTTGTCGTATCGCTGACGTTGGAGACACAAGTGTAAATCCAATTGATGTTGAGGATACTGTTGAGAGAATAGAAGACTTTTTCTTCAAGCTTAATAAAGCTGGGGCTGTTCCTCTAAGCGCGGGGGGTGACCATCTTATTACATTACCTATTATGCGTGCCATCGGACGCGATAAACCTCTAGGCATGATCCATTTTGATGCCCATTCAGACACTTGGGATAGTTATTTCGGTGGGTCAACTCTTACCCATGGAACTCCATTTCGCCGAGCAGTTGAAGAGGAATTATTGGATCCAAAGCGAGTGATTCAAATTGGTATTCGGGGTTCTACTTATGATTCAAAGGACATGGATTTTGCTTATGAAAGCGGAATGCGAGTGGTAACAATTGAGGAATTTTATAAGATTGGTTGGGAGCGAGTGATGCAGGAAGCGAGAGAAATCGTTGGAACAGGCCCAACTTACATTAGTTTTGACGTTGACGGATTAGATCCCGTTTATGCTCCTGGAACGGGTACGCCTGAGATAGGCGGTTATTCATGTTTTGAAGCTCAGCAGATGCTTCGGAGTACTCGTGGCCTCAATCTCATAGGTGGAGATGTTGTAGAGGTGTCGCCGCCATTTGACAATACGGGCAACACTGCATTGGTTGGAGCTACTATGATGTTTGAAATTCTTTGTACTCTTGCAGAGTCAGTTGCCGGTCGCCAACATGGGGATTGATAAAAAAAATATAGGTAAACTGATATTTCCTAAAATTCGATTGAAACACTTTGAAAATGAGAAATTGCCAGAGGTAGTTACAGCTGAGCTAAGGCATCCAGTGGCTCAGGAACTTGACGATATTATAATGACCACACAAATGGCGCTTGAGCAATCACAGCGTTTTTCTAAATTGGTGAAGGGTTCAAGTGTTGCTATTACCTGTGGAAGTCGTGGTATCCAGAGCAAACCATTAGTAATTGCGACAGCTGTAAAGTGGCTAAAGGAAAGAGGCTTCGAGCCGTTTATTGTTCCTGCTATGGGAAGTCACGGAGGAGCCAAGGCAGAGCATCAGACGGCATTACTCGCCGAACTCGGTTACACGCCAGACACAATGGGCTGTCCCATTAGATCCTCTATGGACGTTGATCGTATTGGCACGACATCGCGTGGTGTGCCGGTATGGTTTGATAGAAATGCAAATACAGCAGATGCAGTGTTAGTGGTGAATCGTATAAAATCACATACTTCTTTTGATCGCGAGATTGAAAGCGGTTTGACTAAAATGATTGCGATCGGGTTAGGGAAAGCGGAGGGTGCGAGGTTAATTCATAGACTAGGCGCTCTCGGTTATCTCGAGGTATTACCTGAGTGGGCAAGCATAGCCATTGACGCTGCCCCAATTGCTTATGCAATTGGAATTGTTGAGAACTCAAACAAACACCCTATTGTCATAGAGGGAATAGAACCTGAAAATATTCTCAGTGCTGATGCTCGTTTATTACCAGTAGCAAAAAGTAACACGCCAAAGCTGCCATTTGATAAAATCGATGTTTTGGTTGTTGAAAATATTGGAAAAAATATATCTGGAACAGGTATGGATACGGGAGTAATAGGACGTAGCGATATCCGTGGACGAGAAAACAAGAAACAGCCACTCATTCATAAGTTAGCGGTGTTAGGCTTAACTCATGAAACTCACGGTAATGCCCTTGGTATCGGTCTGGCAGATTTTGTTAGTTATGAAGTTATCAAATCTATAGATCTTTATGCCATGTATATGAATTCTTGCACCTCTACATTCACTGAACGCGTTAGATTACCTATCGTGTTATCTGACGATAGAGCAGTGATTCAAGCAGCCGTTGCAACTTCATGGTGCTTAAACAGTGAAGAGGTTCGTCTTTGTATCATTAGGTCGACCCTTGAACTTGACCATATTCTAATCTCACCCTCACTAGCTAGTGAGTTGGGTGATAAGGGGGATATCATTGACTCACCTTCTTCTCTATTGTTTGACGCAGATGGTAAATTGCTTACTCGATGTCCAGAGTAACTATAATTTAAAATAATTGATGCTTCCGGTAATGAAATGGTGAATTGCTTAATAGATATAGGCTCCACACTTTTGCGTTGTTTCCCGGCCGAAGCAGCACATCATGCCACGATAAAACTGTTGCAGTACGATATACTTCCACCTGCACGTTTGAGCATACCACCTTCAATGCACCTAAACCTTTGGGGGAAGGAATTTGAATCCCCTATAGGGCTGGCTGCTGGATTTGATAAAAATGCAGTAGCATTGAACGGATTATATGGTTTAGGCTTCGGATTTGTTGAAGCGGGAACTGTAACATTTTTTCCACAGGCCGGGAATCCAAAACCTCGGCTGTTTCGATTAAGACGGGATAAGGCATTAATCAATCGTTTGGGATTCAATGGGGAAGGGCTTGAAGCATTTGTGGAGAATCTAAGAAGTTCTCGAGAGCAAAACAGTACGCGTCCACTTGGTGTCAATATTGGCCTCAATCGAGATCGCTTAGATCAGATTGGTGATTACACATTATGCATAGAAAAGTTGCTCCCATTTGCTGATTATATCGCAGTAAATGTTTCATCACCGAACACTCCAGGGTTGCGGTCATTGCAGGATAGTCAGTCATTAGAAGCCATGTTAATTCCTGTTTTGGATTCAGTGAGAACGAAAGGCATTCAAGTGCCCATTTTGCTTAAATTATCCCCGGACTTGACTGGGGACACTCTTCATAAAAGCGTGGAAACTGCAGTTGACGGGGGTATTTCTGGGTTTATTTTGGGGAACACCACTACAAATAGGCCAAATAACCTACGATCTTCGACCAGACATGAGGCTGGTGGGCTCAGTGGAGAACCGCTACGCCAAAGTGCGCTCACACTGATTCGTAATGTGTATCAAATATGCGATGGCAGTTTGCCACTGATTGGGGTTGGAGGAATAGCTTCTGCGGATGACGCTTACGCGCGTCTAAAGGCAGGAGCTTCTTTAATACAAATATATACGGGCTTTGTTTATCAAGGGCCACGATTAATTCAGGATATCATATCTGGTTTGGCATTACATCTAGAGAATGATGGTTTTGAGACAATAGCTGAAGCTGTGGGCGTAGATTTTGAGCATGTAAAATAGATGGTGTTTTAAATATAATTTTAGTTTTTGGTGCAAGCTCCTAGTTGCGCAACTATATCCTTTGCTACAGATACAGGATTAGGAGCACTTGTAATTGGTCGACCAACCACTAGTACATCTGCCCCAGCTTCTACAGCCTGGCTAGGAGCCATGACTCGCTTTTGATCATGAGTTGAATCACTTGTTTGGCGAATTCCAGGTACCACTATATCAAAGTGATTACCACAGTTATTGCGTATAGATTTTATTTCATGGGGGCTGCATACGATTCCATCCATTCCCGCCTGTTGGGAAAGTTCTGCAAGTCGCAATGTTTGATCTGTAACCTGTCTGCTTATACCTTGCCTTAATAAATCTGTACTATCTAAGCTTGTAAGAATTGTAACCGCGAGCAGTTTTGGAGTAGGTAAGGATAATTTTGATGCCTCTTCATGTGCCGTTTGGCTGGCTGCATAGAGCATCTGTTCTCCTCCGCTAGCATGTAATGTTAAATAATATGGGTTTAGGGGCACTAAACTTCTAACTGCACCAATTATCGTGTTTGGAATATCATGCAACTTTAAATCGAGGAATATAGGTAGCCCTAGTTCACTGAATTGTTCTACACCTCTAGGCCCTAAGGCGGTAAAGTATTCTAGGCCCAATTTCAGGCCGTCAACAAATTCCGCTATACTTTCTGCTGTTTTATAAACTTTTTCATGTATCCCGTGATCAAGGGCGCAAAAAAGTAATGCACGTTTATCGGTTGCTTTGATCATCTTCGTAGCTTATTCAGTATTCTTGTGACAAACAATGTTTCTTATATTATTTCTAGAGCCTTGCTAGATGCTGGCGCCTTCATGATTCGACCTTCTTCTCCATTTCTACTAACGTCTGGTCTTGTTGCCCCCTTCTATATTAATTGTAGAAAAATTCTCGGTAATGTTGAGGCAAGAACAGAAATTGCGGATGCAATTTCAAAGGATATTGTGAAGTATAAACCGGATGTTATAGCTGGCGGTGTAACAGCTGGGGTTCCTTTTGCGACTATGGTGGCTGATCGTTTGGAATTGCCTATGGCGTATATTCGACCTCAACCTAAGGAGCATGGAACAGGTAGCCAAATCGAAGGTGCAAAGGTATCCGGTTCTAAGGTTTTACTCGTGGAGGACTTAATAACGACAGCCAAAAGTATTGGTCATTTTATTCAGGCTCTTCGTGGAGAGGGTGCTGAGGTTAGTAATGTATCGGTTATATTTTCCCGTATGACGGAGTCCGCTGAAATAAAGTTAAGTAAACTGGGTGTGAGTTTAAGTATACTTTGTGACTTGGACACACTCTTAGATGTAGCCAAAGAGGAGGGGAGGGCATCGCAGCTGGAAATTGAAGAGGTTATGGCGTTCCTAAAGTGCCCCGAAAAATGGTCAGCTAATAATTCTAAATGAGTTACCTCCTAGGTTAGGAACAAATTATAGAAAAACCTAATGATCCTATATTTTCCATATATTGAAAAAACTGACTAAACTGTATATATGCCACTTGTTAAAAGTTATCTTTTGCTTTCTCAGGCGAATTCCTGCTGATGTGAGTGATCAATCATATCAACCTTTTCCCTTTTTCTAGATCTAATATCTTTGGTGGCCCAAGAGAGTCGATTAATGACGTAAAGTTTATGCCGTCAAGCGCATTAGTGCGTTGCTTAAATGTAGTTGAAACAATTGGCAGAGAGAAAAACCTATTCATTTCTTGGTCATATTCAAAAGAGTAAAATAGCGGAACATCGTCTTCGGCTGGAGGTTGATAGTTTTTAAGATAATCTTTCATAAATATTATAGCTGTTAACGTTACTGATAGGTCACAATCAGTATTGCAATGTTTTGGGAATATCAAAAAGACATTACTTTGATAAGCGGGGTGGTCCACTGCCATCAAGGACCAACATTGGTTACAATACAAACGAATAGATCTTCCATCCTCACGTAGCTTATAAGTATTCATAAACTCCTTTCCTTTGATGGAGATTATATCAGCAGGAATATAGTAAAGGTGAGGTAAATGATCTGGCACCAATCCCCCCTTTGATGCCCCCCATTCGGCACCCTGACGGCAATCTTCACAACCACAACGGAAATATTGTGTCGCACGATCATCTGCTAAGGTTATTTGGCACTTTCCACAGTTACAAGCAACCGTTCCAGAATTTGTATCTGACATATTACGAATCCCTTGGCGAGTTATACTATGTGCTCATCAATAAATTGATAAATTCAAAAAGAGCATTAATACGCTTCTAGAATTTGATTAAATTACATTTTTAAATTGCTAAATAGAGCTTGTAATATTTTAGGCAGCTTTTGGGGTTTTCTTTGGAATATTGAATTGACCAGTTTCAGTGGAGTCAGCCATTGCGGTGGTTGAAGATTCGCCCCCAGTAATCGCGATGCTGACGGCGTCAAAATAAGTAGTTCCCGCTTCGCGCTGATGCCGGGTCGCCGTATAACCTGTATCTTCTGATAAAAATTCAGCTTGCTGTAATTCTGAGTAGGCTGCCATGCCTCGATCACGATAATTCTGAGACAATTCAAACATACTATGATTAAGGCTATGGAATCCTGCTAAGGTCACAAATTGAAATTTGTAGCCCATGGAGCCTAGCTCTCGTTGAAAACGGGCAATTTCTGATTTGTCTAGGTTCGCTTCCCAGTTAAAAGATGGAGAACAGTTATATGATAATAGTTTGTCCGGATAAACTTTGTGAATTGCGTCAGCAAACGTTTTAGCTTGTTGAAGATTTGGTTTAGATGTTTCCATCCAAATTAAATCTGCGTAAGGAGCATATGCCAAACTTCTTGCTATGCAACGTTCCATGCCTTCGCCTTTACGCAATCTATAGAATCCCTCAGCTGTTCGTTCACCAGTTATAAATGGTTTGTCACGATCATCAATATCACTGGTGAGGAGCTGTGCACTATCAGCGTCTGTACGACATACAATTACTGTGGAAACGCCACTAACATCGGCTGCTAAGCGTGCTGCATTCAAATTACGTATATGCGCGTCGACCGGGATCAATACTTTCCCACCCATATGGCCACATTTTTTTTCGGATGCTAATTGATCTTCAAAATGTACTCCACCAACTCCAGATTCAATGTATCCTTTCATAATTTCAAATGCATTAAGTGGGCCGCCAAAACCTGCTTCAGCATCAGCAACAATGGGAGCAAACAACTCGATTTGCGAAGATATGCCTTCCACCTTTTCCATATGTTGGACTTGGACTGCTCGTAGTAAGGCTCAGTTAATACAGCGAGCCAGAGCTGGTAC
>CAYRUX010000073.1:0-5888 GCA_964427515.1 uncultured Rhizobiaceae bacterium | reverse complement strand
TAATGAGCGTAGGACAATTAGGAAAACCTGTTGGCCGCTCAGATAGTTTTTTTCTTGGTACCGGGGACCATATAGTCGGTATGAGAGTTGAATTAGTTCCATCAGATAGTCGATCTGTCCGCACTGCTGACCTGTTGAACTATTGGCGCGACGAGGTTCAATTAATGGCTGGAGCAGAAAGTTTTACTCTAGTCGAGCAACAAGCGGGGCCACCTGGAAGGGAAATTGATCTTCGTAGAACTGGAGACAACCTCAACAATCTGAAAGGAGCCGCTCTCGATTCCAAAATATTACTAGAACGTTTTTCTGGCATAAGCAATATAAACGACGATCTACCCTATGGTAAACAGGAGACGATAATACGAGTTACACCTTATGGCAGAGCTCTTGGCTTTACTACTGCGACGGTAGGCCAGCAAATACGGAATATAATTGAGGGGGCAATTTCTAGCCGGTTTATAAAAGGGAATGAAGAGATAACAGTCCGTGTACTTCACGCACGCAATTCCCTAGATGAAGCTATGTTTAGAGACCTTTATCTACTAGGTGAAAATGGACAATCTGTTCCACTTTCAGAAGTAGTCTCTTTTGAGGAAAAAACTGGATTCTCGCGTATAAGACGTGAAGATGGCGTAAGAACCGTAAGCATAACTGCGGAGCTAGATGAGCGAATCAACACTGGTGATCAAGTGATAGAGGCTTTAAGGGAAGAGGGTCTGCAAGCACTTGCAAATAAATATGATGTAGGATTTGAATTTCGAGGAAAGGCAGAAGAGCAACAGAGAACACTAGGCGACATGAAAATGGGAACAGCTATCGCATTAGTTAGTATCTATATTATTCTAGCGTGGATATTTTCTAGTTACCTTCGTCCCATATTCGTGATGGCCGTCATACCATTTGGCATTATTTCTGCGATAATTGGACATCTTCTTCTCGGTTACGACATTTCGGTGCTTAGCCTTGTAGCATTATTAGGCTTAGCCGGAATTGTTGTGAATGACTCAATCATTTTAGTGCGTGCGATTCAGAACCGACTAGATCAAAATGAAAACTCTATACAGGCAATTATTGGAGGAGCGCAAGATAGACTAAGAGCCGTAATACTAACCTCTGTAACTACAATGTTTGGACTACTTCCATTATTATTTGAAACCAGTCTGCAAGCTCAATTTCTAAAACCGATGGCAATAACGATCATCTTTGGCTTGCTTGGATCTACTATCATTGTACTCGTATTGGTACCTGTTTTACTTGTAATTCAGGACGATATTACCGTTCAACTATCACGCGTAAGAAATATTTTTAACCATAGGCATAGAAAATCAATCTCTTAGTCTCTCCAAAACCTTGGCACTAATAGTATTAGAACTGTAAATAGTTCTAAACGTCCTAAAAGCATACCAAAAGAAAGTAACCATTTAGCGGCATCAGGAAGCGATTGGAATGTACCGTTAGGGCCAATTATAGGCCCAAGTCCGGGACCCACATTCGCCAGCGCCGTTGCAGCACCCGAAATACTAGTAATGTAATCGAGGCCCATTAACGATAGAGCCATGGCCAAGACCGCAAAACTAACCATAAAAAGAAAAAAGAACCCCATTACGGCCCCAGGAACTGTATCCGGTATAGTTCGATAATTATATTTCATGGGAAAGACGCCGTGCGGCTGTATTAACTGAAGAATTTGAACACGCGCCGTGGCATAAAGTACCTGAAAACGGAAAACTTTTATACCCCCTGTTGTGCTGCCCGTACAGCCACCTATAAACATTAAAATTGTAAATACAGGTAAAGCAAAACTACCCCAACTGCTGAAATCAGCAGATGAATAGCCTGTTCCAGTTAAGATCGAGATTGAATTAAAGGTTGCATAACGAAAAGCATCATCTAATGCCATGCCTCCTGATAGCCACTGCCAACCGGATAACGCCAACAATGAGACTATCACAAGCCCTAAAAACCAATGAACCTGAGTATCACGCAACAATCTCTTAACTCCACCACGGACTGCATGCAAATAAAGCACAAATGGCAATGAACCTAATATCATGAATACTGTTGCCACCCCCTCTATTGCTGGGTCATCAAACATCACGAATGACCGATCAGATGTTGAATATCCACCCGTGGAAATAGTGGTCATACCATGGCAAATAGCTTGGAATGGGGTCATTCCAGCCAGCCAGTAAGCAACCGCATTAATAACTGTTAGTGTTAGGTATACGAAAAATATTGCGCCTGCGAGCTGTGCTGTACGAGGCAAAACTCTTTCAGACTGATCCGAAGACTCTGCCCGAAATAATTGCATCCCACCTATACTAAGCATTGGGAGAATTGCGATAGCAGTAACAATTATACCTATCCCGCCTAGCCATTGTAATATAGCTCTCCATAACAGGATACCGGGAGGAGCATCGTCAAGTCCGCTAATCACAGTTGATCCAGTAGTAGTAAGCCCCGACATAGCCTCGAAATAGGCGTCAGCATAGCTCAGCCCTAAATCTGAAAAAACGAAAGGTAATGCAGCAAATGCAGATATTATAACCCAACTGAAAGTGGTCAGAATAAACGCCTGCTTAAGACTTAGACTAGCTTGTCCGGTACGATTAACAAGTGCCAAAGCAACGCCAATAAATAGTGTAAATAGACTAGCTGCCAGAAAAACAAGCCAATCAGGATTTCCAGCAATACCGTCCGCCAATGCAGGAAATAGCATTGCCAAGGCAACAGTGGTCAACAACACCCCAATAACAAAAAATATTGGGCGAAAATCTCTAACTGAACCCATTTCGCCGATTCTCCAAGCTAGTGGAAAAATCAAACATTACTTAATTGTGAAAACATAGTGCGCTTTAGTATCTGATCATATACTGACTGGCTTCATGTTTTTCCTAGTGTCTGTCCAATGACAGAAAGAAATTCCCGTCGAGTCTTTGGATCCGACAGAAACGAGCCTAACATTCGGCTAGTTACCATCATTACACCCTGTTTTTGAATTCCACGGGTAGTCATACAATGATGTGCTGCTTCTACCACTACCCCTACTCCAATTGGCTTAATGACTTCATTAAGTGCATCAGCAATCTGAGCTGTCATTTTCTCCTGAATTTGCATCCGACGGGCATAAACATCTACAATTCTAGCCAACTTACTAATTCCGACAACGCTTTTATCTGGCAAATACCCAATGTGTACTCGTCCAATTATAGGCGCCATATGGTGTTCGCAGTGAGAGTTAAAATCAACGTCTTTCAAGACGACCATTTCATCATAGCCGTTGGTTTCTTCAAAAGATCTGTTCAGAATTTCTACCGGATCTTGTCTATAGCCTGAGTAGTATTCTTCGTAAGACCGAACAACTCTATCTGGGGTATCAAGCAAGCCTTCTCGGTCTGGATCATCCCCTGCCCATCTAATAAGCGTGCGCACTGCGGCACAGGCTTCTTCTTTGCTGGGTCGATCAATTGAATTAAATGTGTTTTCCACCTTCAATGAAGCGGCTAATTTTCCTTTACTCAAACCACTGTCTCCTATGAAATATGTAATCCCCTAAACAATGAACAAAAATTTAGGGCAACAACAATTCACCTATTTATCTAGTAATTGGTTTCTATACAAGTCGATACACAAAACAAATTTATTACAAAATTAGTTGAGTGTCGGCGAATGATTTGGACTATCCAATGAAAATGTCGGTATAATCGCCTCAAAACGACCGCCACCGTCAATTTCCATTTCATAAAAACCTGCCATAATTCCCGATGAAGTAGTTAGAGGGCACCCGCTTGTATACTCAAATATTTCCCCTGGAGCTAATACTGGTTGTTCACCAATAACTCCAGGGCCCCTAACCTCCTGTATTTGACCCAGCCCATCCGTAATTTGCCAGTATCTATTAAGCAATTGCAGGGTTTCTTGGCCACGATTATGTATTTTTACATGATAACCCCATACAAAATGAGACCGCTCTGGCTCCGACTGCTCATCCAAGTAAAACGGTTTTACAGTAATTTCAACCGAATTCGTCAATTTTTGGTACATACATTTTCCATTGTAACGTCAAACTTGCAAAACGGTAAAAAGTGTTAATTCACACACGTAATATGGGTGTAGATTCTATTTTGTCCAGTACTCCGCTACGCTATAAGCCTAATGGCTAAATTAGCATAACGGATGTAAAGCTTGATTTAAATCCTCGGTTAAATCACTAATGTCCTCCAATCCAACGGAAAGACGCACTAAACTATCGGTTATGCCAAGAGATTCTCTTTCAGTTTTGCTTAGGCGTTGATGAGTGGTAGTAGCAGGATGGGTAATTAAAGTTTTTGAGTCTCCAAGATTATTGGAAATGTCAATCAAATTGAGCCGATCTAAAAAGTTGAAAACCAACTTTTTCCTTCGGTTCAGATAAAAACTCACAATTGTACCGCCACTAAGCATTTGTCTTCTCGCTAAATTATATTGAGGATGACTTTTCAACCCCGGATATACGACCTTCTTTACCTGTTTGTGAGCTTCTAAAAATTTTGCTACAGCAACTGCATTCTTGCACATTTGATCTACTCTCAACTGCAAAGTTTCAAGACCCTTTAATAGAATCCAAGCGTTAAATGGGCTCAACGCAGGGCCTGTATGGCGCAAGAAAGGTTGTAATTCGCCATCAATGAATTCTTGGGAAGATAGAATCGCACCCCCTAAACAACGTCCTTGTCCATCTATATGCTTAGTCGCTGAGTATACTACTATATCGGCTCCAAACTCTAAAGGAGACTGCAGAATTGGCGTGGCGAATACGTTATCAATAATTAACCTTGCACCGCTCGCGCGCGTCAATTTTGCTATCTTGGTTAGATCCAATAACTGCAGGGAAGGGTTGGACGGAGTTTCAAGAAATACACAACGGGTATTATCTTGGAAAGCACAGCGCCATTTCTCTATATTATTGTCATCTACAAATGTTACTTCAATACCAAAGCGAGGCAATATTTCGCTCAAAATATAAAAACAGGAACCGAATAATGCCCGAGATGAAATAACATGATCACCAGCCCGTAACTGACACATTAAAGCCGAAAAAACTGCTGCCATACCGGTACTCGTTGCCCGGCAACCTTCGGCTCCTTCCAATATAGCAAGCCTTTTTTCAAACATAGAAACGGTAGGATTACCAAATCGCGAATAAACAAAACCAGGGGTCTTTCCTTTAAACCTTGCCTCTGCCTCCGCAGCAGAAGCATAAACGTAGCCCGACGTTAGAAAAAGAGCCTCTGAGGTTTCACCAATCTCAGTTCGGCGAACACCTCCACGTACTAGATTTGTAGCTTTTCCCCAGCGCTTAATTTTATCTTTGGTTTTCGTTTGCATGATCCAACACTCCCAAATTCGAATAACCCTTCGAGGCCTTGCTTCTGGAAGCTTCGACCTTTTAGCGGATTGTTTTCAGTGGCCGCAAGCCGGTCGGCTCAAATCACCACTCTTGGGGCTTATTGATAAACCCTCATGCTGGCCTTCGTCAAGAGTTCGGTTCTAAGTTTTATATCTGACTTGAACCACACGCCCCTCCTCCTAAGACACAAAATCTAGCGCAATGGCGATGATTTAGCTTAACAGTACACTTAATTGCATCTGACAGACTTTCGGAAAGTTCAAATTGCTCTTCGTAAGGCAATAAAGTACAGGAAATTATAACCGGTTTATTAGCCCCTTTACGTTTCACTACCATACGCGAAGTCGCACACATCATTTGATTTGCGTTCACATCTAATTTTTCCCAACATTTTTCAGTAATTTCTGGAACATCCTCCTTATCATCCATCTCAGGAAAAATTACTAAATCTTGTGGTTGGTTTGCGTTAAGGCCAAGGTTAAATGACTGGAAAAACTCA
>CAYRUX010000072.1:0-7554 GCA_964427515.1 uncultured Rhizobiaceae bacterium | reverse complement strand
TTTTAACTCATCTCCAAGCGTATTGTTACCAGCCACCTGAAAACGTAGGGTAATTTCACCACCAATACGATCCTCAACATGCGCAAAAAAATGTTCTGAAAACATTATTTTATTGCCAACTTTTATGCGTTTTCCAGGTCGAGCAAATGCATTCCACAAATCCTTGCCAAGAGAACGAAGTAAAGTTATTTCAAGTTTTACCGAGTCTCTCCACCCAATCAACCGTGCTGGAATAACGCGTGTGTTATTCAAAACAAGAACATCTCCCTTGGAGAGTAATTCTGGAAGATCCTTAACTTGAAAATTGTTAAACACATTATTATTAATGCTCAAAAGACGTGCTGCATCTCTGGGTATCGCGGGCCTAGACGCTATAAGCTCTTCTGGCAGTTGAAAGTCAAATAAGCTAACCCTCATCACTCTGTTTCATTTGAATGTATAACCCCGACAATATTCTTACGCAAAAACGTCTGACAAACGTTTAGCAACGGCTGGTGATACAAAGCTGGATATATCACCACCCAGCTCGCCAATTTCTTTAACAAATCTAGATGAAATAAACTGATGTTTTTCAGAGGACATCAAAAATACTGTCTCAATCTCCGGATTAAGTCGAGCATTCATGCCCGTCATTTGAAATTCAAAGTCAAAATCTGATACCGCCCTTAAGCCTCTAATTATGATTCCTGCTTTCATTTCTTGAGCAAAATTCATCAATAAAATATCAAATTCTCGAACCTCGATTCTTTGGCCTTGAGGATCGTACTGCGCTAAATCATTCCTGGCCATTTCGATACGCTCGTTTACACCAAATAGCGGCCCTTTTGCGGTATTAGAGGCTACACCTATCACCAACTTATCCACTAACCGAAGAGCTCTACGGACGATATCACAGTGTCCTGAAGTAATTGGGTCAAAGGTACCCGGATATATACCAATACGTCTTGTTGCCATTACTAACCTTCTTCCTTTACAGGACCTGGTAACTCTTCAATCATTTCGATAGATTCATGCTCAGAATCATCAGTTTCTGCCTCCACTCCAAGATGCGCAACAGACACCACTCTGCTTTTATCAGAAAGTCGAAAGATTCTTACCCCTCTAGCACTTCGACCAACTTTACTTATATCCTTTACAGAGCAGCGAATTAATTGCCCACCATCCGTAACAAGCATAACTTCATCATTTTCCGCCACCGGAAATGCAGCCACTACTTTACCAGTTTTCCCAACGTCGATATTTATAACACCTTTCCCGCCCCTTCGCGTTACACGGTAGTCATGGGCTGATGTTCGTTTTCCAAATCCATCATCCCTTACGGTTAGCAAGAATTCTTCCAGCTCCTTTAATTCTCCGTAACGCTCTGCTGTTAATTCTGGAATTAAATTATCCCGCTTTCTCCTGAAATATGCGTCTCGTTCTGTAGGTGATACTCCAGTATGACGCAATATGGTCATAGAAATTACTCTGTCCCCATCATCAAGTCTCATACCACGGACTCCCTGAGAACTTCTCCCTTTAAAAAGGCGAACTTCTAACGCGGAAAAACGAATACATTTTCCTCCAGCAGCCGCTAATATTACGTCATCATTCACGCTGCAAGAGTTAACACCTACAATGCTATCGCCCTCCTCCAATTTCATTGCAATTTTTCCATTTGCCATAACATTCGAGAAATCACCCGCACTATTTCTTCTAATATTTCCAGCGGACGTTGCAAACATAAGCTGGCGATCAACCCAACTTTGCTCATCTTCAGGCATCGGCAAAAGCGTTGAAATGACCTCACCCTTAGCTAAAGGCAATAAATTGACCAGAGCCTTACCAAGTGCTTGAGGCTCCGCTTGCGGAAGACGGTATACTTTTAGTTTATATACTTTTCCAGCGCTGGAAAAAAATAAAACTGGTGTATGAGTATTAAGGACAAATACTCTATCAACAAAGTCCTCTGAACGAACCCGCATTCCCGCACGCCCCTTGCCACCTCGACGCTGAGCGCGATAAGTAGATAGAGGAACTCTTTTTATGTACCCTCCATGACTAAGAGTAACAACCATCTCCTCACGTTGTATTAAGTCTTCTACGTCATGCTCAAATTCCTGTTCCACCAAATCAGTACGACGTTTATCTGCAAACTTTTCTTTTGCTTCTTCCAACCCAGCTTTCAAAACACTTCGCAATTTTTCAGGATTATGCAAAATTTCAATAAATTCTTTAATATCATCAACAATACTGTGCAGCTCGTCACTAAGTTTATCGCGCTCCATGGCTGTGAGACGTTGTAAGCGAAGTTCCAGAATAGCCTTCGCCTGATCATCGGTAAGGTGACAACTACCATCAGCATCCACAACTTGGCGTGGATCTGCTACGAGAGTTATTAGAGACCCACTTTCCTTTACAGGCCATTTCTTGAACATCAACTTATCTCGAGCATCACTTGGGGTCTTAGCCTGACGAATTAATTGAATCATTGGATCAATATTAGCTATTGCTACTGCTAAACCTGCTAGAACATGGGCTCGATCTCTAGCCTTAGAAAGCAAATAAACTGTACGCCTAGTAATGACTTCTTCACGGAAAGAAACGAAAGCCTGAACAACTTCCTTTAAATTCATAATTCCAGGTTTGCCACCATTTAGCGCCAGCATATTTACGCCAAAACTAGTCTGTAAAGAGGAGTATCGATAAAGTTGATTGAGCACAATCTCTGCAATTGCATCTCGTTTTAACTCTATAACAACACGAACACCTTCTCGATCTGACTCATCGCGCAGGTCGCTAATACCCTCAATTTTCTTTTCTTGTACCAATTCAGCAATACGTTCTATCATCCTAGACTTGTTAACTTGATAGGGTATCTCTGACACTATAATAGCTTCTCTATCCCGACCAATCTGTTCGATTCCTGTTCGCGCTCTGACAATTACGGATCCTCGACCTGTGTGGTAGGCTTGTCGAATTCCAGACTTTCCTAAAATTAGCCCTCCCGTCGGAAAATCAGGCCCTTGTATAAATGCCATCAATTGATCAACTGTAATATTGTGGTTTTTCACGTAAGCTAAACAGGCATCCACTACCTCACCTAGGTTGTGAGGGGGTATATTAGTTGCCATTCCAACTGCTATTCCACTAGCTCCATTCACTAACAGATTTGGAAATTCTGCAGGTAAAACTGTTGGTTCATACGCCGACTCATCATAATTAGCCTGAAAATCAACTGTATCTTTATCAATATCAAAAAGCAGTGAATGTGCGGACTGCGCCATTCGCACTTCCGTATAACGCATTGCAGCTGGCGGATCCCCATCCATGGAACCATAATTTCCTTGACCATCTAGTAACTGCAGCCGCATAGAAAATTCTTGCGCCATCCTTACCATCGCATCATAGATAGCCGAATCACCATGAGGGTGATACTTACCCATAACGTCACCAACAACCCGAGCTGATTTTCTATAAGCCTTATCAGAACTATAACCACCTTCATTCATGGCATATAAAATGCGACGATGAACAGGTTTTAAACCATCTCTAACATCTGGAAGTGCGCGGGACACGATCACACTCATGGCGTAATCTAGATAAGACCTCTTCATCTCCTCTTCGATAGAGACAGCCTCTTCACCAGGCGGAAGGTCACCAGCGGATGACCCATCAGCTGGTGAATTTGGGGGTGGCGGTATTGTCGGCGATGTAGTACTCAACTGGCCAATTTATTCCATTGGTTCATATAAACTTTCCAAGTAAACAACGCGAATCATGAATAACAAATTATATCTTATTTTTATGCCTACAACAACGATTCAAAAAGAACAAAATTTTACAAATAATGCCTAGAAAGGAATATCATCATCCAGATTTGTACTTGGCACTGCTCCGCCTCCAGGCTCATTTTGAAATTCTTGATTGCGACTAAATTGGTTGTCTGAATTAGCTCCACTAGTTCCGTCAGTCGGACTAAGCATCGTTAAAGTTCCTCCAAATCCTGACAAGACTACTTCAGTGGAATATTTCTCCGTACCAGTTGATGCGTCGGTCCATTTACGGGTACGAAGTTGTCCCTCAATATAAACTTTTGAACCCTTCTTTAAATACTCTTGTGCTATTTTACAAAGACCTTCAGAAAAAATGACCACTCTGTGCCATGCTGTTTTTTCTTTTCTTTCACCTGAGTTCCTGTCTTTCCAGCGTTCAGAGGTAGCTAAGGATAGGTTTACAATGGGTTTTCCGTCCTGAGTTTGTCGAACTTCTGGATCACCTCCAAGATTCCCAACTAAAATAACCTTGTTCACACTTCCACTCATAATTATCTCCAAATACTCATCATCCAGCTGGTGCCAAACTCATTGCATTGTGCCTCATAGGTCATGTTCTCGCAATGCTGGAGGTTAAAAGAAAGGTCTAATTTCTTGTTATGATTTTATCATAATTATGATAACTCCCTAATCCACGTTATTTTAGGTAAAGTCTATTCATGCTCGTATTAATATTTTTCAATGCATATATTCACCAATGTAGTAATAATCAGATAAATATAATTTTTGTGAAGAAGAATGAGTAAAGACATCACAATACGTGGAGCGAAAGAGCACAATCTAAAAAACATTAATGTTAAGATTCCGCGAGATAAATTTGTTGTAATAACGGGTCTTTCTGGTTCCGGGAAATCTTCCTTGGCATTTGATACAGTATATGCAGAGGGACAACGGCGCTATGTAGAAAGTCTCTCAGCATACGCGCGACAATTTCTTCAATTAATGAGAAAACCAAATGTTGAGTCAATTGAAGGTCTTTCACCAGCTATCTCCATAGAACAAAAATCTACCTCAAAAAACCCTCGGTCTACGGTAGGAACTGTAACAGAAATTTATGATTATTTGCGATTACTATTCGCAAGAATTGGTGTTCCCTATTCACCCGTCACCGGTATGCCAATAGAAAGTCAAACCATTACTCAAATGGTCGATGTGATATTAAAAATGAAGGTGGATAGCAGATTATTAATTCTGGCGCCAATCATTCAAGGGCGAAAAGGGGAATACAGGAAAGTTTTTGCCGATATGATGAAACGTGGATTTACTCGAGCAAAAGTTGATGGAGAGGTCTACGAAATTGAAAATATTCCAGATCTCGAGAAAAATAAAAAACACGACATAGAAATAGTGGTAGATCGAATAATAATGACTAAAGACCTAGGCAATAGATTGGCAGACAGTCTAGAAACTACGCTTTCGTTGACTGATGGCATTGCCATCATTGAAAATATATCAGATAATTCAAGGTCAATTTTTTCATCTAAATTTGCATGTCCCGTATCTGGATTTAGTATTTCCGAAATTGAACCCCGCCTTTTTTCCTTCAACAATCCTTTTGGAGCGTGTTCAGCATGCGATGGCTTAGGATTTCGAATGTATTTTAACCCCGAATTAATCGTCCCTAATCATAGTTTATCAATTCAAGACGGAGCGATTATTTCGTGGTCAAAAACATCCTCCCCTTATTACATTCAAACACTACAATCTATTGTGGATCATTATTCTTCAGACATGAAAATACCATGGAAAGATCTTACAGAAGAACTTCGCAACGTAATAATGAGCGGCTCTGGCGACGAAGAAATCCAGTTTAGGTACAATAATGGGGACAGAGATTACGTTATTACCAAGGCATTTGAGGGAATATTATCAAATTTAAACCGTCGTTGGAGTGAATCTGACAATACTCGTATTAGAGAGGAGCTTGCAAAATATCAATCTACTGCAGATTGCGAAGCATGTAGTGGTCAACGTCTAAGACCAGAAGCACTGGCAGTAAAGATAAACAAAAATCATATAAGCCAGATAACTCAAATGGATATACAACGAGCCAGCGTATGGTTTAAAGATCTCAGTAAAGATCTAAACAAAAAACAAAATGTAATTGCTCAACATATTCTTAAAGAAATTAATGAACGACTTAAGTTTTTGGTAGATGTCGGGCTTGGATACCTTGACCTTGCGCGTTCAGCAGGAACGCTTTCTGGAGGAGAAAGTCAGCGCATTAGATTAGCGTCACAAATTGGATCAGGATTAACTGGCGTCCTGTACGTTCTTGATGAACCATCAATCGGCCTTCACCAGAGGGATAATTCGCAATTGTTAACCACTCTAAAAAATCTTCGAGATCTTGGTAATTCAGTGATAGTGGTAGAGCATGACGAGGAAGCTATTCTTGCTGCCGACCATGTTATTGACATGGGTCCGGCTGCAGGAACCCATGGTGGCGAGGTTATTGCAGAAGGATCACCAGACAGTATTACAAAAAACAAGTTAAGTCTTACTGGAAAGTACCTTAAAGGTATCGAGCAAATACCTATACCAATAACTCGAAGAACAGGTAAGAAAAGTCACGAAATTAATATTATTGGTGCTACAGAGAATAATCTCAAGAAACTCAACATCCAAATTCCACTAGGAATATTTACCTGTGTTACTGGAGTATCTGGAAGTGGTAAATCAACATTAATTATTGATACATTATATAAAGCAGCAAGCCAATACCTCAATGGCTCAAGAGTGAGTGCTGGAAAGCATACAAGTATTAATGGCCTCCATTTAATTGATAAAATCGTTGATATAAACCAGTCCCCTATTGGACGCACTCCAAGATCCAACCCTGCTACTTATACTGGTGCTTTTGGCCCAATTCGGGAATGGTTCGCAGGACTGCCAGAAGCCCAAATTCGTGGTTATAAACCTGGTCGATTTTCGTTCAATGTAAAAGGAGGAAGGTGTGAGGCATGTCAGGGGGATGGATTAATCAAAATTGAAATGCATTTTTTACCTGATGTGTATATTGAGTGCGATGAGTGTAAAGGGTCACGTTATAACAGAGAAACATTGGAAATATTATACAAAGGCAATTCAATTGCGGAAGTGCTTAATCAAACAGTAGATAATGCAGCTATTTTTTTTAAAGCTGTTCCAAGCATACGGAATAAATTGGAAACACTACAACGTGTCGGGCTCGGCTATATTAAAGTAGGGCAGCAAGCAACAACTTTATCTGGTGGAGAAGCTCAAAGAGTGAAGTTAGCAAAGGAACTTTCTAGAAGAGCTACAGGAAAAACGCTATATATTCTGGACGAACCAACAACTGGTTTACATTTTCACGACATTCGAAAACTAATAGAAGTTCTTCAAGATTTAGTTGATAAAGGTAATACCATTGTTGTTATAGAACACAACCTAGAGGTTATAAAAACGGCAGACTGGGTTATAGACCTAGGACCATACGGCGGAGATGGTGGCGGGAAAGTAATAGCTACCGGATCTCCTGAAAAAATTGCCCTAGAAACTAAAAGTTTTACAGGTCAATATTTAGCGAAATTTTTACATTCAAAAGTCACAAAGACAGATACCAAACATTAAACGGTCAAATAATACAAAATTCTTTAAGGAATTAAATTATTACAAGTTATACATACGAAAATATTAAGAAAAACCAAGTTCATATAATCGGCGGCGGCCTTGCCGGTTGTGAGGCCGCTTGGCAAATTGCTAACCGAGGTAATAG
>CAYRUX010000071.1:0-5828 GCA_964427515.1 uncultured Rhizobiaceae bacterium | reverse complement strand
ACATCAGGGAAGGTATCCACTAATATCGAAACGTCCTCTTTGGTCGTAATTGTCTGCAGTGGTATCGAAAATTCCATCTCCCATTGCTGGTTAATATAACGCGCCTCAACAAAGTACTCTGTTTCAAACTTGTCTATCCCGCGTGTCTGAAACTGATCACTAAATAATTTAATCTGCTCGTCAATCCGCCCTAACGCCCGGCCAACACCGTCAAAATCAAAACGGTCTGAATGGGCGTATTGGCTAGCACTAAATTCTGCAACAATATTTGAGTATTGCCCACCACATGCGCTTAAAGCTCCTGCCGTTCTCGGCAGAAGTATCTTGCTACAACCTAATGCTCTACCAATTGGTATAATGTTAAGCCCAGCAGCCCCGCCACCAGCAACCAGAATACTCTCTGCTGGATTTACTCCATCTTGAACTGTAATTTCCTGTATTGCTTTAATCATCTGTTCACCAGCTATGGTCATAATGGCAAATGCCGCTTGCTCTGCACTCATTTCTATCCTAGATGCAATAGCGTTTATTGCCTGACGTGCCGCTTTCACATCGAGCACCATTCGTCCTCCAAGAAAAAATTCTGGGTCTATATATCCGAGTACCACTGCTGCATCAGTGACTGTTGCATCTGTTCCTCCCCTTTGATAACAAGCTGGCCCCGGAACAGCGCCAGCGCTTTTAGGGCCAACCCGTAGCAAGCCTCCAGAATCAATCCAAGCAATAGATCCTCCCCCAGCGCCGACACTTCTTACATCTACCGAAGAAAGTCCTAGATTGTAGCCTATTAACTCTCCGAGCAGCCATGTTTCCCGAGTAAATTTAGGTTGCCCAGCTCTTACCATACTTACATCAAAAGTAGTTCCACCAGTATCAACAATAATTACGTCATTGCCTTTATCTTCCGCCTCTGCATATGCAATGCCAGCTAACGGAGCCATTGCTGGACCAGATTTCACAGTATAGATAGGTTTCTCAACCACGTCCTCAACATGCATAACGCCACCAGAACAGGCGCTAACCAATATCTCTCCACTATAATTGGCTTTCCTTAAATCATTTTCAAATTCAGTAAGATGGCTCTGCATTAAAGGCTTAAGTGATGCATCAATTGCAGTGGACGAAGTTCGTGGGTACTCGCGTATAATCGGATTAAGTTGATGTGAAAGGGTAAAAGGAACCCCAGGCATAATTGTAGAGAGCATTTCACCAATTTTAATTTCATGATCGGCATTTACTATAGACCATAGTAAACTAACGGCCACAGCCTCAATTCCTTTTTCGGCAAGACTCGAAATGATTAAGTGAGCGGCTTCCTCATCCAATGATTTTTCTACTCCGCCTTCCGCATTAATTCTCTCAGGGATCTCAAATGTGAGTCTGCGTGGCACATAAGGTGGTGGAAATTCCATCGCTAGGTTCAGCGGCTCCCGTTTGCCTCCTTGTCGATATAACAGGGTGTCAGGGAACCCTTCTGTGACCAATAAAGCCGTTTTTGCTGTTTTATTTTCCACAATTGAATTTGTGGAACGTGTCGTTCCATATATCAACACTTCAGTCTCTGCCATAAGGGTTTCAACTGATACGCCAATAATATCGGCAGCATTTGACAGAGCGCCCGAAAAACCATCATATGTTCTTTCTGGTGTAGTTAATGACTTCCCAACCGTAAGTCCACCATTCTGGTCTGCGACCACTACATCGGTAAAAGTACCACCTGTATCAACGGCAATCCGATAGCTCATATTTTGTTCTCCCGACTATTTTGTAAATACCTACGTCTACCACGAGGTCTTAAGAAGGTTTATAACTTGGTCCTTAGATTCAATCTTGCGCGGATTACTAGCGACTATCAAGTCTTCCAACGCATCACGAGCAATACCATCAAAATCATCCTCATTCACACCAACATCACGAAGTCGCCATGGAAGATCTAAGTCATCGCGCACCAACTTTAGAACCTCCTGAGAGGCACAGATTGCCGCATCTTCTTCGCTCATACCCGTAATATCAACACCCATTGCTTCTGCAACCCATGCCTGCTGTGCCATTGTCACTCTCCTGTTAAATGCCATAACGTTGTGCATCATTACTGCCGAGGTTTCACCATGAGGAACATCACAGCGTGCTCCTAACTGATGACCTATTCCATGACTCAACCCTAAAGCCACACTAGCCAAACCGCATACAGACATCCAAGCGGCAACCATACATTGTCCACGTGCAACCATGTCTTGTGGGTTTTGTTTAGTTTCCCGCAAATATCGAACTAACATGTTCAAAGCACGGTAAGCAAGAGCATCAGTAAAGGGCTGGCTTGTATTAGAGCACATAGCTTCGATACAATGATCTATAGCCCGAATGCCAGTTCCTAACCACAATCGCTCTGGGGTATTTAAGGTTAACTCTGGATCAAGAAAAACGGTCTTAGCCGTGATACGTTTATCCAGATACAAGTCTTTTACCTTGCGGTTACGGTCTGTAACGCCGACAAAAAATGTAAATTCCCCCGCCGACAAAGTAGTAGGAATAGCAAACATCGGTAATGGATTCCTAGAAAGAGAAGGTATCTCAAGCTTGTCAGGGTATTCGTATTTTATTCGCATAGCATCTAGCTGATCTGTAGTCTCCATTTCTTCAGCAATACAAATTGTTACAGCTTTAGCAGTATCATTTGGGGTTCCACCTCCAAAACTAATTATGCTATCAGCATCCTTTGATCGAGCAAATTCTGTTGCATTTAATACGCTTTCACGAGGAACATGCTGGCTAGTGTCACTGAACACTCCAACGCAACGCCCACCTGTTGCATCATGCACGCGCCTCATCAAACCATCGTTCTTTGCAAGGGTCTTTCCAGTTATAACAATTGGGCGCTCAAGTCCGTATTGATCCAACGCCAATTCTAGTTTTTTTATACTGCCTGCGCCAAAATGTACATCGTCCATTGGCAACATAGCATACTGGCCATTTAAATCCTTTTTTTTAACAGATAACATCTTCAATTACCCCCGTTTTGAACTTGTTAGCGCAAGCTCCATTGGCTTTTGACAAAACACTTGTTTAGAAATGATGTCAATCCCAGCGTTACTAACTTTCGAATAATATCCTATACAAAAAAAAATATACTTAGTTATTATATTCTGAATCGAAAGCGTAAGATAAATCAGGTGCTGAATTTTGACCCAATGCTGAATCCACATTGTCCGGCAAGTAGGGAACACCGAGATTCCCAATGGAAAGAGGAGTCGACATGTTCAATAGTGATCTTGCCATCACTAGGCGTTGGATAGAAGGCGTTCCCTCTTCCAATAAATTTATTCGTGCCTCCCGGTAAATTCTTTCTAGAGGGTAAGGATAATCACTGAAATACCCTCTTCCGCCAACAACGTCCAGCGCCTTGTCAGTTACACTCATCACCACCTGAAGACCTTTAAGCTTAGCAATAGATGCCTCAAGTGCGCATTCTTCACCACCATCGATTTTTTTCGCGACATCTTCTAAAATGAGTCGAAGTGAGTAAACGTCGCGTGCCATATCAGCTAATTCTGCTTGAACCGAGGGTCTGGTAGAAATCGGGCGCCCAAATGTGACTCGCCTTTTGGAAAAATCAAGGGCAATTTCAAGTGCCCGTTGGGCAGCGCCTAAAGAACTTGCAGCAACAAATGCCCGACTTGGCTCGAGCTCACCCAAGAAGATATTTAAACCATCACCTTCTTCCCCTATCATGCTGTCAGCCCGTATACGCGCATTCTTAAAACATAAAATTCCATGAAATGGTCCGTTATTACCCATCATATCAGGCATTGGTTCGATTTCGAAGCCTGGAGTATTGGTTGGAACTAATAGAGCACTTAACCCGTTCCTGTCGCCACGATCCCCCGTACGGCAACACACCAAATGAAAATCTGCAAATTCGGCATTTGTTATATAGTGTTTAACTCCACTTATTAACCAAGAATTACCATCACGAACTGCGTGGCAAGCGATATCCATTCCACTGCCTGAATTTGGTTCTGTTATTGCAAATGTCAAAGAGGAACTTCCGGAAGCCAGAGAAGGCAAAAGTTTATTTTTTTGCTCCTCCGTACCGTAGGCAACAACTGCTCGTGCACTAGTATTATGTACATGCAATAAAACTCTTACAACACCAGACACTTTGGAAAACTCAGCCAAAAATGGCAAATACTGACTGACACTTAACCCCTTTCCACCGTACGACTTCGGAATTAATAGCCCCCACAGGCCATGTTCCGAAAACTTTTTAAAAAGAGCGGCTTTTGGAAATGTACCAGTTCGATCAATTTCGGTCGCCAGAGGCTCAACTTCCTGCCATAGAAAATCAAACACTTGAATCCGGTACTTCTGAAATGCCTCTTCACTACTTAGTTCACCTACCATCGCAAATTTTCCCTCTAATTAATGCCCTAACTCAAATCTCGCAGATATACAATGGCCAGAAACCCATAGACTCAAATGTTTCACTAGAGTTAGAGTTTAAAATATGTTCAAAGTAGCCTTTTTTCCATGCTGGTCAAAAAATGAACCACCATTTTTTACAAATTAAGAGAATACAGACTTCTACCAGACAAAATCACATCTAATGTTTGGCTTTAATATTTTTTTAACAGTGGCTTACCTCCATATAAAAATATGACAAATAACCTTAAAGAGCCACTCGGAAACCCTTCAGGAACACAATTCCTAGAAGAACAAAACAGTCATTTACGAAAGACCATTGCTGCCCTCCGAAACTCTCTTGAATTACTTAAATCAGAACATGAAGACAACATACAATCAAAAATACAGTACGTTGATGAACAGAATCGTGAGCTTAAATCGACAATATTTGCTCTTCGTAATCAATTAGAGAAATTGTCACATGATGCCAGTACTAATCTTCAAACAGAACTAACTAAATCTCAGAGCAATTTGAATGAATTGCAGAACACAATAGGTTTACTTCGTAAAAATATTGAAGAGGACTGGGTGATTGTTAAAGGGAAAACCACACCTGTAAATGTATATGAAATTTTGGATTACCACACGCCAGAATCATTTCCGAATGTAGTTGAGGTGCTCGGGCACTTTAAAAATGGTATAGAATTTTATAGGGAATAAAAATTTATTAAGGCAAAAAACTTATTCTCTCAAGCACAACACCGTAATCCCGAGGACAAAGCAAGCTCTATTTACATCGAACGTTGCAATCATTTATCTGCTAAGCCCCCTGAATAAAACTGAGACGGGGCGTGGATAATGCAAAATAAATAACGGTATTTATTAACCGCCGGTATTGTCGAAGTGCGGGCTCTAACATTACAAAATAGCCAAATACTATTTAAATTTTTATTATCTTCTATGATTGCAGTGCATGAGCCTTATAATTGAAAGTATCTTAATCATAAGAGTACATTCACACGCCAAAGAAAAATAATCCAACTGCCACCCAAAAACGTATAATATGTCCTGACAATATTAAAAACTAACTTGATTAGATCGCTAAGGCATATACTTTTTACACTAGGAGAGAGTTCGAGGAGATCCACAAAATGACAATGAAAATATTGCACCCAATCCTGATAGTTTGTGCCATTACCATGGTTTCCTTTTATTTTCGGATGGCAAACGCTGATCAGTTAAAAGTCGTGTTCATGTGTCCTGAACCCGTAGAAGTTAAGAATGGGGCAGTCATAGGCGATTATGGTTGGAATCAAATGGGTGCCGAAGGTGCACTAGAGGCGTGCAGAAATACGGGTTCGAAGTGCGAAATCGCGAGTGGCCTAGGTTATGCCGACATTAGGCCAATACTTCGAGAATATGCTGCA
>CAYRUX010000070.1:0-23027 GCA_964427515.1 uncultured Rhizobiaceae bacterium | reverse complement strand
TTTCCCTATTGCTTTAGAAGACAGCATAGCTGCAATTAAATGGGCATATGAAAATGCAGAATGTATGGGTGCTGACCATGATCGCTTTGCGCTAGTTGGTGACTCTGCTGGTGGCGGTCTCGTGGCGGGGGCGACTCAATTGTTGGCGTCAGATCCAGAAATAGAGATTGGTTTTCAAGTTTTAGTTTACCCAGTTACTGACTGGAGTAGTTTTTCAAATGCTTCATACGAAAAATTTGGGGACGGTGGTTATCTGTTGACCAAGGAAATGATGGAGTGGTTTTGCAACTGCTACTTTGCAACTAAAAATGATAGGGAAGATCCTCGGGCATCACCTTTGCTGGCTAGGGAGTTTAATAATTTGCCTTCGACACTTATTATAACAGCCGGGTATGATCCGCTTTATGAAGAGGGGAAAAACTATGCGATGGCATTAAAAAAAGCTGGGGTAGATGTCATACACAAGAATTATGCAGGGCAAATTCATGCCTTCTGGTCACTTGGAAGTGCAATTTCTGAGGCTGAAGAAGCGCTAAGTTTTGCAGCTCAATCAATCAGAAGGGCGCTTTATTAATTTTTTTTTTGTCAAGACCGCGTTTTGGTGGTTTGGATACGTAGTGTTATCCGAATATCTTGGAGAAGAGTAAGCAACCACGGGACTAGAGAGAATGGTGGAGCCATACATAGAACAGGAATCAAACGTAGAATGGGAGAGCTGGGCTGACCCCGAACTCAAGTCCAAATGCCCCATACGATGGAAATTACTAGTTTCAGGAAATCGAACCCCCACCGAGGGCTTAGTATTAGGTATAGCTGAAGTACCTCCTGGCACAGCACTTCTTCGACACACTCATGTAGAACCGGAAACGTATTTTGTAACAGACGGAAAGGGAATAATGTCCATTGAAGGAAAAGATAGTGAAATTACTACTGGTTCCTCAATCTACATACCGTCGAAAGCGTCCCACTCGGTCAGATGTATAGGAGACCAAGCGTTACAATTTATTTTTTCCCTCCCTTGTGATCGATGGGATCACGTAGATTACGAGTTTTTTTAAATTATTTAATCGCGTTATTGTTGAGTTTTCGAAATTCGGGATGGCTCCCTTATTATTAGTTTTATTGGACAATGCAGCGACTTAATGTGTGTCATAGATTTTTTACAAAAGTGTCGTAAGAATCATCCATCTCTTCCCACCATGGAGTGTGGTGTATTGGGGCTTGAGAGTGGGTTATAGGAGAGATAAAAGAACGATCTCGGTACGTTACAATATTTTCTTCTTTGTCTGATTCCCATTGTATGAATTGTTTGGATATTAATTCAAAATCTATTTTGTAGTCGGTTAATTCTATTAAATTTTTGCAATAATTTGTCTGAAAAATTATTTCTTCGATTGGGTTTTTTAGGAGTTTTTCTTCCCGTTGCCAAAGAGCTATGTCTTCTTCCATAACATCTCTTGAAGGGACTGTTATCCGATCTAAGAGGATATCTCTCGCATACCATGCTTGTGCATCAAACATATTGAAGGTGTAATATTGGTCTTGCATGCCCAGATACATTAGTCTCGGGTTATCCAACCAAAATATTCCCTTGTATAGTTGATCCGGATAAAGCCGGTTATTCGTCAAAAGCCTAAGACTTTGCTCTATGAATGGAAAATGATGAAGATAACCAGTGCACATAATTACTGCATCGATTTCTCTAATACTCCCATCAATAAAATGCGCTTTAGAATCCTTAAATCTTTCTACACTCGGTAGTTCTTCTATTCCCTCCGGCCAATTAAAGTTCATAGGTGTCGATCGATAGGAACATGTAACTGCTTTCGCTCCGTATTTAAAGCTCTGTAAGGCGATATCTTCAGCGGAATAACTGGCTCCGATAATTAATAATCGTTGTCCCTTAAATTCAGCGGCGTCCCTAAAATCGTGGGCATGTATTACGCGACCTGAAAATTTTTCAATTCCGTTGAGATATGGAATGTTAGGTACTGAGAAATGTCCGCTTGCAACAATAACGGCGTCAAAGGTTTCCATCAGGTCAGTTTGATTTTCGGTATTTGTAACCCGAATTAAAAAGTTACCCTCACTGTCATGGAAGGAGACGTTGCGCACAACGTGATTGAATTTAATCATACTTAAGATTTCTGAATCTTCTGCCCTACCTAAAATATATGATTTTAATATTTCTCTAGGCGGAAATGAGGGTATGGGTTTTCCAAAATGTTTCTCGAAGCTATAATCGCCAAACTCTAAACACTCTTTTGGACCGTTTGACCAGAGGTACCTATACATGCTGCTGTGAATTGGTTCGCCATTCTGATCAGTTCCTGTTCTCCAGGTATAATTCCAGAGCCCTCCCCAGGTACTCTGTTTTTCGAAACATACTAACTCCGGAGTACTAGCGCCTTGCTTTCGAGCAGACTGGAATGCTCTCAGTTGTGAAAGGCCAGACGGCCCTGCGCCAATTACCGCTACTCGTTTCATAATCAATACTCCATTAGTCTAATATTGGCGCAATACACGAAAACTAATAAATTTTCATTCTACGGTAGAAGTATTACCGCTTCTTACGCTGCCTATATCGTTACACATGAAATCATTAGAATGATCATTTACCAAACAAAAAATAATTATTAATGTCCTCAAGTAACTGCATTTGCTCAAAATATAGTATTCGTGTTTGTTCCTTTTTTTAAGTGCGTTATCTTAACGCATACAGGATTATTCTGGGGATCATTGTAGAAGTATGAAGAAACAGGCAGGGTCATTTGAAGTAGAGGTGCAGAGATTAATTAAGCTGTATTCAAGCGGGCAGTTAGAAGAGGCGCGTGAGTCAGCTACAGATCTTTCTAAGATTTTTCCAGACGCGTCCGTGTTCCCGAACGTATTGGGAGCATGTTATGCGGATGAAGGGCATCTCGATTTGGCAGTTTTGCATTATCGTCGTGCTTTAGAAATAAAACCGGATTATGCGGAGGCATACAGCAATCTGGGAATTGCATATGAAACTTTGGGAAAAGATGAAGAAGCATTGGACTGCTTTATAAAACTAGTCAAATACAAGGGGCAAGACCCTGAAAGCCATAATAAATTGGGGAGTCTGTTAGCAAGGTTAGGTCGCTTGGACACAGCATTGAAAAGTTTTAATAAATCTATTTCCCTGAACCCTACGCATGTAGATGCACACGCTAATCTTGCGAGGGCATTGCAAGGTTTAGGACGATTCGAAGAAGCTGTACAAAGTTTTAAAAAAAGCTTGGAAATTGAGGTGAATGATGCAGTTACGCATAATGACCTCGCAATTGCTTTAAGCCGATTAGGTAGATTGGATGAAGCAATTCTCAGTTGTAAAAAGGCAATCGCAATTAATCCAAATTATGCTGAAGCGCATAATAATTTGGCAACTGCACTGGCACGTTCATTATCTCTAGATCAGGCTATTACTGCTCTAAAGAAAGCGATATTAATTAATCCCAATTACGTGGAAGCGCATACAAATCTTGGGATTACATATAAGAATAGTGGGAATTTAAATGGGGCAGTTACAAGCTACAAAAGAGCCATAAAACTCAAGCCGAATCATAGTGAAGCACATTTTGGACTGGCCAACGTATTCAAAGAGCGTGAAGAAATTCCTGAAGCCATTGAATGTTACTTGAACGCACTCAAGTATAATGCCCAATATGTTGAGGCTTATCATAATTTAGGAAACACCTACGCCAGTTCAGGTTTTCTTAAAGAGGCAATTGATAGTTTTTTAAGCGCGCTAGAAATAAATCCAAATTTTGCTTTATCTCATTATGAATTAAGTTTCTTGAAAACTTATGAGGAGGACGACAAACAATTGAATCTAATGAAACATTTAGTATCAGATTCAAAAATAGGGAATAATGATAGAATTTACCTATATTTTGCATTGTCCAAGGCTCATGAAGATATTCACGATTATTCACAAAGTTTTTTATATTTGCAGAAAGGAAATAATCTTCGGAATCAGATTATTGCTTACGATGCCGTCAACGAGCAGAAAATTTTTACCAGTATAAGGAAGTTATTTGAGAATAATCGTATTTGTATATCAACTATAAAAGAATCTCTTAATAAGTCCGAAAGCAACGCCCAGACCCCAGTACCAATTTTTATAGTGGGTATGCCACGTTCCGGAACAACTCTTGTAGAGCAGATTTTGGCAAGCCACTCAAAGGTATATGGAAATGGCGAACTGCCATTTTTAGGTGAACTTGTAATTCCAATCATGCAGAAAATTAGTAGAGAATTATATGGAAGCGCGATACCCGAACTATCTCCAAGTGATATAGAAAACATCAGGAGTAGTTATCTGAAGCTAGTTTCCGATCGCGAGTTTTCAGAAAACTTTTTCACTGATAAAATGCCAGTAAATTTTAAGTGGATTGGCTTTATTAGAAGCGCATTTCCAGATGCGAAGATTATCCATGTAAAGAGGGATCCTATAGCAACTTGCTGGTCTAACTATAAAACTTATTTTTCCAAAGGAGGTAACGGATATTCATACGAGTTTAATAATCTTGTGGGGTATTTTAAAATGTACGAGGAGTTGATGAAGTTTTGGGAAAATAAACAAGGTGGGACTCTATATAATCTCTGTTATGAAGAATTAATTGAATGTCCAGAACAAGAAATTAAAAATATACTCGCCTATTGTGGTTTGGACTGGGAGAGTGGCTGTTTAAATTTTCATAAGCATAGTCGGTTGGTCAATACAGCGAGCCGAATTCAAGTTCGCCAACGTATGTATAAGGGAAGTTCTAAAGTCTGGAGAAGATATAAGGATAGCATCTTACCTTTGATACAAGCTTTAGAATAGCATAATTAAAAAGTTTGTTAGCCGTAAAAAACTGGATGTAGGGTTAACGTTGATTGTATATAAGATAGCTAGTCTTAAATCTAATTTGATTGACAAAGGAATAAATTCTGATGCTTGTAGAACAACGGACATATACGTTGCACCCAGGGCAACACCTAAAATGGTTGGAGGTTTACGAAAACGAGGGTCTTGAAATTCAGCGCCCTATTCTTGGAAATTTAGTTGGATATTTTTTTACTGATATTGGGCCACTAAATCAGATTATTCACATGTGGGGTTATAAATCGCTTGATGATCGTGCAATCAGAAGAAAAAAATTGTTCGAGGATCCAAATTGGAAGGCATACATACAAAAAATATTGCCTATGATACTAACGCAAGAGAGTAAAATTCTAGTACCTGCGCCATTTTCTCCTATTGGAGGAGAAAGCTAGATCATTTATTTCTTCTAATCCTTATAGAGGGAAAATTGAAATATGAAGTTGCCGTCAAAGATAATTGATATTTCACAACCACTTGATAATGATACCGTGGTGGATCCTTCATTTATGCGACCAGATATAAAGTATGTTTCGGGCGTGGAAAATGCTGAATTAATGACGGAATTGTTTCCCGGCCTGAAAAAGGAAGATTTACCAGGCGGTCAAGGGTGGGCGATAGAGCATATTTCATTGACAACACATAATGGGACTCACGTTGATGCTCCATACCATTATAATTCTCATGATAAAAATGGAAACCCAATGCCTACTATCGATGAGATGCCTTTAGATTGGTATTTTCGACCTGGCGTTAAACTTGATTTGCGGCATTTAGACGACGGTTCAGTAGCTACCGAGGAAGATGTCAAAAAAGAATTAAAGCGGATAGATTACCAGCTGCAACCTATGGACATAGTTCTGGTTAATACCCGGGCAGGAGATTTATACGGTAGTGAAGATTATATTCATTCTGGGTGTGGAATGGGGCGGGATGCAACTCTGTTTTTAACAGAGCAAGGCATTCGTGTTACTGGTATTGATGGTTGGAGCTGGGATGCACCATTTTCTAAAACATTGGAAAAGTGGCTGGAGACTAGGGATCCTAAAATTATTTGGGAAGGGCATTATGCTGGTATAGAGACACCGTATTGCCATATGGAAAAACTTCGGCACTTGGAGCAATTACCGCCATACGGTTTTTATGTTGCTTGTTTCCCGTGCAAGATCAAAGGTGCATCTGGTGGCTGGACACGAGCCGTTGCATTATTTGATTAAAGAAAAATTGGAAAATGTATTCATTTGACATGGCATAATATGCTCGCAGATCCAAGAATTCCCATGAAAAGGCCGTGTAAAGTACCCCTCACAGAAGGTAAGAGGTATGCATGGTGCAAGTGTGGAAAAAGTAATCGTCAACCTTGGTGCGATCGCTCACATGCTGGAAGTGGTTTGGGGCCAATGGTTTTTCGGGCGCGGAAAACTGCAGACACCAAATTGTGTGGATGTAAAAAAACAAAGCACCCACCCTACTGTGACGGAAGTCACCGTGATATTTCAGGTTCTGTTGAGTAAAGAATGAAACGTGTTACAAAGGCAAAAATTTATTACTCCCAATAACACAAAAATATATGCTGTGGGCGATATTCATGGTCGTTTTGATTTACTGTGCCAGTTGCTTGATCTAATAGTCTATGATCGCCAATTGCACGATAATCAAAATCATCTAGTAATTTTTCTGGGTGATTATATTGACCGGGGGTGCGATAGCTATCGTGTCGTCGAAGAACTTTCTTCGCGAACATTGGACGAGACTGAGATTATCTGTCTGAAGGGCAATCATGAAGCTTGGCTTTTACAATTTTTGGCCAATCCGGCAATCGGATCTCAGTGGTTCCAATATGGAGGTTTAGATACACTAGAAAGTTATGGGGTAAAAGTGTCTGATTCATCTCATAATCAAAGAGATTTTAAAGAGATCAGAGATGCATTGATTTTAAACTTGCCAAAAAGTCATCTTAAATTTTTTCAATCTCTTACGTACTTTCAAATTTTGGGTAATTACCTTTTTGTCCACGCAGGTATAAAACCAGGAGTTGAACTGGAAAATCAGAAGTTAGAGGATTTTATTTGGATAAGGAAAGAATTTACCGAATCAGATGCTGATCACGATCATATGGTAGTGCATGGTCATACAATTTATGACCGACCAGAAATCAGGCATAATCGTATTGGGATAGATACAGGAGCCTATTATACGAACACTTTAACTTGCTTAGTTTTATCAGGTGATAATCGGTATTTTATTCAAACTTAAACTGTTGAGACTCATAACAAGGGAATCTGTTTAGAGCACTTTAAACAATAAATTTTTAGTAACAGGAAGCAATGATCTCTGTATTCTCAAAGGCTTCCCATTGGACGATTTTCCCTCGTTTAACTGTAAAGACCCACGCAAAGGTTACATTCCAACGTTTGCCTTTAGATACTGATCGTGCAATCTCTTGGCCGATAACTGTAACTCGGGAGCCTTCACAGATAAATTCATGAAACTGCATGCCGCCCTTGTTAAAGTCTACTGTTTCCCTAATTCTTTTTATAAACAACTTATGTCTGGCTACACCTTTCCACCGACCAGCCCAAGCAAGCTTTTTTGAGCCTGGAAGGATCCAGACACAATCTTTTGACTGAAGTGACTCAACTTTTTCAATGTCTCCTGACTGCAAGGCTTTTAACCAGCCGCGAAGTATTTTTTTATTTTTTGCCAATGTCGTCATGACTGTACCTCAAAAACTTGGAAATTATTGTCAATTATTAGTTAGACTATTTATTTTTGTGGCAATATTTTATTTATTATTTTGGATGCCTACCTATACCTTCTAATATTAAAGTAGGTCGTTGTCAGTCTCAATTCCTAAAAGATAACGGCCATAGGTGGTAGCGTTTACATCAAAATTTTGTGTTATTTGTGCTTGTGCACCATGGATGTCTCTAAATGCTCTCGAAATTAGATTGGAGTCGTAAAGGCCACTGCCTCCGCTCGCAGTATGGAGTATGTCTACAGCACTGACACACATTCTCGCAGCAAATGCGCCTTCACCCCGCCATTTCACTCGTTCTTGCTGTGTAGGTTGACAGTTGGAGAGTGCTAAATTCATAGCTTCTTCACAATTTTGGAGGTAGATTTTTCTAGCAATATCTACGGACATTTTCGCTTCGGCCGCTTTAATTTGAATAGGTGAAAGGCTGGTAAGTTTCTTATTGGTATAGACTGTGATCCTACTTTTTGTGTCAATAAGAAATTGATCAACTGCAGATTCGGCTATTCCAAGTACTACCGATCCGAGCCATGAGAAAAACATGGCAAATATTGGCAATCGATAAACCGGGCCAGAGTTGACTTTGCATCCAGGAGCACAGTTTCCCTTTTGGTCATAGGCGGAAATTGTCATGAAGTTGGGTACAAATTTGTTTTCTACAAGTACGTCATGACTGCCGGACCCCCTTAAACTGGAGGCTGCCCACGTATCGATAACACTCCAATCAGCTTTAGGGACAAGAAACATACGTAATTCAGTTTCTCTGTGCTCGCTATCAGGTTGCACTACCGCGCCAAACATATTCCATGATGACGCTAAAATCCCACTGCCAAACGGCCATTGTCCAGACAGCACATATCCTCCTTTTACGCGCCTTGCTTCTCCCTTAGGAAAAATCAGAGTACCTGTTATAATTGTATCTACAGAATCCTTCCATATTACATTCTGTGCTTCCTCTGGCCAGAGAGCTGCTGTTAGAGTGCACCCCATCATATTTGCAACGACAATGCCGGTTGAACCACAACCATTGGAAATCGCAGCACAAATTTGCATCGCTGTATGATAATTAATCTCTCCGCCACCTAAGCGCTTAGGCGCAGTAGATCTAATGAGGCCTCCGCGAATGACATCCTCAATTGTTTCATTTGGAACATGCCGAAGCGCCTCGCATGAGGGGACGCGACCCCGGAGCGTTGGGATTAAGCTCTTGGAATATTCGATGAGTTTTAACTCATGAGAGTCCCTAGTAGAATGTTCCATTGTTACTCCTAACTAGTGAGCAAAATTGATTATTTAACTTTAACGCCTAAATTTTTATTTACTAGAATGAAAATTAAGTCGATTAAGCATTTAACCGAAGTAGAATTTGTTTTTGTAGGAATATAACTTCGCGTATCGCTCTAATATATTGTAAATTGACAGAATCTCTATGAATACCGTGTAGGGATAATTTTGTTGACGAAGATTTATCAGTCAAAATCTTTTTCGTTTTGCCTAATTTTTAGTTTGTTTGTATTAATCTGTGCTCGGAAATTCTAAGCTTAACAACCAAACCAAGGCCTATTAGTGGACAAACAAACATAATCCACCAGCAATCTTCCCAGTTTCCAAAATAACCTGTAATGGCACCTAATAACGGAGGGCCTAAGAGGCTACCAAGCGCTGCTCCCTGCATTGCAAAACCAGTGGCCATGGCAATTTGTGCTGGTCGTGGTGCATGTGCAGGGGCGCCAGCTAGGCACGCTGTAGGTAGTACACCACTAAGCGCGCTAAAAATTATAGCAAGAGGAATTTTTAAACCTGAATTCGTTTCACCAGAAAATATTAAGGCACCAATCACGCCCATTACACAGAATGCAAAACCAATAAGTAACCAACGTGGGATTCCCCTGTGCATTAACCAGGCAGCACCGGTATTACCTATTACGTTAGCGATAACTACCAATGACCCAAATAATGCAGCGCTAGTTAGTGATTTCTGTTGTGTTTCAATAAGAAATGTTGGAAGCCAAGCCATCACTGCAAACCACTGAAGCGAGTAGAGTGTAAAACAAGCGCCAAACAACCAGGGCCCCGGCCGCATAATAAGTATCCTAGCGCCGGCCCAATCGAACCCCAGTTGTTGTGCTATATTTTTTTGCTTACAGTCTTTTGGTGCAAAGCAGATAATCAAAATTACAAAATAGAGAGCTGTTAGTGCAGAGTTAAATAACCAAATGCCTTGCCATCCTATTGCATTTATAAGAAATGGGGATATTACCATAATAAATGCGATTCCAACTGGCATGAATGTTGTCCATATAGCAATTGCCAGAGATTGATCCCGAGGATGAGCAGCGTTGAGTACTATTTTTGGTGCAGAGACGACTATGGCCATGAACCCCAAGCCCTCAATAATTCGTGTGGCCAACAGAACGTTGCCATTTGGAACAAGGCCGCCGATGAGACTTCCAATAATTATTAAAATAAGCCCAATAAGAAGTAGTTTATATTCTCCCAAACGGTCTCCAAGTGTCCCTATGGCAATACCCAATAGCGCCCCTACCAAAAAAAATAGTGAAGCAACAAGACCCGCCATAGTGCGAGTAAGCTCTAATTCATTTGAGATAGTTGGTAAGGTTGGAGGCACTTTTCCTACTTGCATAGCAGCTATTATTCCGCTTGTAACTGCAAGTATAATAAGTCCCCATCTCGATGAGGAGACTAATGCGGTTTCAGTGTGAGTACCTTTAATGTTCACAGAGCTAAGATTAAATTAATTGGGTCTATCTTGATAACAAAATTTTACAGAAGTTATAAACCTGAATATAGATTATTAGTTTTTCCATAAACGCGAATAATACACCGATTGTACATCAGAATCATTGAATGCCTATAAAAATTTAAATATTCTATTTTTTCGCCATATATGCGAGAGTAAGCAGGTTGACTTAAAAAGATAAGTTAATTTGTTTCATCTTTTATTGGATGCCTAAATAGGTGCACTGGCGAAAGTGAATAGCAAAATTCCACTTATCAAGATAGGAGATCTGGAGACTGCTCGTGCAGTTGATCACTCTCTATATGGGGCAGTCATTACAATTGAAGATAGTGATGCTGCGTTTCCTTTTCGGTTAGAAGAGACGCCCACTCGACAATTGGTTTTAAAATTTGATGATGTTGTCCATCAGTTTGACGATTTGATTGTTCCAACTGAACTACACATCAAATCTGCATTAGATTTTATCGAACACGGGGATAATAGAAAACCAATTCTTATTCACTGTCATGCTGGTTTAAGCCGATCGCCTGCTATTGCATTAGCAGTATTAGCCAGTTGGTTTGGGCAAACCCATGAAGAAGCAGCTGTAAAGATGTTATTGTCAATAGAACCACTCAGCATCCCAAATTCTTTAATTGTGGCACTTACAGATAGTTTGTTACAACACAATGGAAATCTTGTGGCAGCAGTTAAAAAGTTAACTTAGCCTTTTAATAAATCTATTTCTTAATATATTGTTTTATTTTACCAGCAGCATTTTTGATCTGAGTTTTTGGAATGGAGCGAGCCAGACAGCGTTTATTGGTTCGAATTTGAGAAAATAATAATGAGAGTGGTTCAGGATAAAATGTTAGTAGGTATTTCATAACCGTGCGAATATCAACGCAAATGCTGCCGTTGCTACTGTTGCTAGGTGGAGAGATTTGTTTTGGAGCAACCTTCTCCATAACGAGACTTGCGATGGACGAGGGAATACCCTTTTTTGCCTATACCTTTTGGTCTAGTTTTGGCGCGGTTATTCTCTTATTTCCTGTTATTCTAGCGAGACGAGAGTTTCCTAAATTATCAAAACAACATCTTTTGTTTTATCTCGCTTCTGGGATATTCGGTCTTGCCTTTCCGTACACAATGCTGGCTATAGTTGCTCCAAACATACCGCCTGCAGTCCTAAGTCTAGTAATTACTTTAGCGCCGATTTTAACTTATATCCTAGCAATAGGCTTAAGGTTGGACCGCCTGAGGTATATACGAGTAATTGGAATAGCTGCAGGAGTTGGAGGTGTACTTTGTATTCTTTTGCCTGAGACGAGTCTACCGGACTCGTCTGCTTGGATATGGATGGTTATTGCTTTAACCGTGCCTTTTAGTTTTGCTATCATGGCCATTTTAGCGGCTTTAATACGTCCTTCTAATGCCGGCTCTTACGATAGTGCATTTGCGCTGTTAGTAGTGGCAACCCTTATTATGACGCCAATCATGGCGGCAACAGGCCAGTTGTGGATTTTTTCGGGGCCTATGAGTATTGGTGACTGGGCATTAATTATTTACATGGTCGTTAATGCTGGTTTCTATGTAGTACTCTACGAAGTAGTGAGATTAGCAGGGCCTGTATTCTTTTCATCGGGAAATTTTATCGCAACTTTAGCTGGGGTATTCTGGGCTATACTGGTTTTTGGCGAGATTCCTAGTTATTGGATTTGGGTTGCATTAGCCCTCTTATCTGCAGGCCTATTTTTAGTTAACCGAAGTAATGTTGAACCATCAAAAACATAGTCTCAAAAATGTAATATGTGATAGATAACTTTTTGTTATATGTTAGCAAGTTTTTGCTGCGCTATTTAATTATCTAAAATAATAAATTAGATAGGCGAATGTTTTAGAGTATAGCTACAGCCTTGTTGGCTAAGCACTGAGTTTTAGGGTTGTCAGTTTTGTTTTAGCCTCAACACATTGGAACTATTGAAACTTTTCTGTTATTCTGTAGTATCAGGTTGGTTTGTATAGAATTTGGCAGATCGGTCTGAGGTATGTAATGCTTGATAATATATCCGAAGTTTTTATTGATCTTTTGGAAAAGGATCGTGAGAGAATTTTCAGAGATAGCCCTGACAGCTATTCGGATATTATTGCGGATGCTGTTCACACATCATTAAATCTAATTAGTAGGAGTGATGCGCTCTATCATGATGTAGAGCATACATGTCTAGTTACGCTATGTGGTCAGGATATTTTCTTAGGTAAAAAGTTATTAGAGGGACAATTAAATGCCATTGATTGGTTGCACTATACTATAGCTCTTCTTTTCCACGATATTGGATATATAAAAAATATTTTGAAAGAGGATGACGAGCAGGGGCAATTTGTATCTAGTAAAGGAAGCAAGATAAAACTAAAATTAGATGCTACCGATGCTGGCTTAACTCCTTACCACGTGGAGAGAGGTAAGATTTTTGTAAAGCAGAGAAAATGGAATGAGGTCATCAATCCTGACCTATTATGCGATATGATCAGTTATACTCAATTTCCTATACCAGACAAAAGAAACAGCGTGAGTGGAGAAGGGATAGATGCCATTGAACTGGCGTCTTTGGTTGGCTGTGCTGATTTAATAGGGCAACTTGCTGACCCGCATTACGATAAGAAAATACCATGCTTATTTTACGAGTTTTTGGAGACGGGTGCAGCTGCAAAATTCGGTTACAAATCACCGGGGGATCTGAGAGCTTCCTATCCTACTTTTTTTTACAACTTTGTTAAACCTCATTTAGAAGTTGCAATTAAATACTTGAATGCTACGGACAAGGGTCGCCAGTGGGTATCAAATCTGAATTACCATGTTTTTTCTCAAACGCACCGTGCGATTCTTGAGAAGTCTGGCATTCAATTATTGGCCGAAATTGCCAATTATAATGCCAAAAACAATAATCCTGTTTTACATATAAAACACGCTTTGACTAAAGTATGCGAATATCAAGGGTGGCCTGTGGGGCATGCATATCAAGTAAAATGTTTGGGAGGTGGAAAAAGTTTAACCCCCACCAAAATTTGGCATTTGTCGTCTAGACTAAGTGGAGTGAGCCGTTTTAAGGAAATTACTAACGAAACAGATTTTAAGTCAGGTGAGGGATTGCCTGGTCGCGTATTTCATAGTGAAAAACCTGAATGGATACTTGATGTGACTATAGACCCTAACTTCCCCCGGGCAAAGGTGGCCGGGGACATTGGTGTCAGAGGGGCATTTGCTTTCCCAGTTTTTGGAAATGAGGGTATTACACATGTTCTAGAATTTTATAGCTTGCTTGCTGAAGAACCCGATGTTGCAGTTCTTTCATTTATGCAACAAGTCAGCTATGAAATTGGTAAAAAAATAGGTTAGCTCGAATGATCCGCTTTGTAGACATTGCAATTAATGAGGTGGCGGTAGAAATTGATAGTATTTTAGACCGGCATGATGCCAACGGTATAAATATCGCGTCTAACATGGCTGCTATCTCTCGTATGGCTCTAACCAGAATGGCAAAGAGTGATAGTCTATATTTTTCCTTCGCACATACTGTTTCGGGAGCCAAAGTTGCTTTAGCAATTATTAGAGGCCTTTATGCTAGAAATGGGTTTGTAAGAGGCCCTGAGGCTTTGAATATAATGTGCTCGGTACTCTTTTGTAATGTCGGAATAGTTAGGGGAATATTACCAGGAGATAAAAGAAATAAGTTTGAGATTCAAGATGGCAAGTCAATATCGGTAAAAGAACAATCTACTGACTCTGCTTTGTGGAAATTTCGTACTGATAGAAGCGTTTTATTTATTTCTAAAGAACCACTACTACAGAATGTTATCAACACTGACATTGTTACTTCTGCAATTCTCAATACTGATATTGGTAAGACTGGAAATCAAAATACATTAACGGTTACAGATAAATATTGCAGAGCCACCCAAATAATATCACTCATGTCTAATGCAAATTATAACAAAGAGCTTGTTAGGTTATATTGGTCAGCAAAGGAAGGCGGGGCATTAAAAGATTTCAACTTCCAGACCCTGGAAGAATTTAGAAAAAACTTTCCTGATTATTTCTGGAATAACCTGTATTCAGATGCGGCGGAAACAATTTCATTGTTAAATGAAACTGATAGAGGGAGAGAAATCGTATCTTCTCTCTATGCGCATCTTTAGTCTGGTAATTATCGATATTTTGACCTCTTTGTCTTGATGTTTTCTCGATATGTTTCTTGTTATAGTTTGCCTCTCAGAAAATCCTGCTAGATCTAATGCATTTGTTCAACCAATTTAGTTGCTAATTAAATTTGAGTTATTTATGGCTGAAACAATTAATTCACTTTGGATACTATTGTGTGCCGTTCTTGTGTTGATGATGCAAGCAGGCTTTATGTGTATTGAGGCTGGCTCAACAAGAAATAAGAATAATATCAACACAGCTTTAAAAAATATATGCGATTTTGGTATATGCACTATTGGCTTTTGGACATGTGGTTTTGGCTTAATGTTTGGCGTTTCTATTTCAGGAATTATAGGAACTACAGAGTTTTTTCTAATTACAAATAGTTCTAGAGAGAGTGTCTGGTTTATATATCAAGCTGCATTCTGCGGTGCAGCCGTAACGATAGTTTCGGGTGCTGTTGCTGAAAGGTTAAAATTTTCAATATATCTATTTATAGCATTAATCGGCGCTATTTTTATTTACCCTTTGATAGGACATTGGGCATGGAATGAAAGCGGATGGTTGTACGAAATGGGCTTTGTTGATTTTGCTGGGTCTACGGTAGTCCATGCTCTCGGAGGTACGATAGCCCTATCTACTATCATTATACTTGGACCCAGAATTGGGCGTTTTAGAAAAGACGGATCAGTTCGAGAATTTAACGGAAGTAACGTTCCGTTATCATTATTAGGCACATTATTACTTTTCTTTGGCTGGTTTGGGTTTAATGGTGGCAGTGCAGGAGCTTTTAATGAAAGCGTTCCAATTGTCTTGATGAACACCATTTTATCGGGAACGAGTGGTTTGGTTGCTACTATTATAATATGTTACGTTGTTTATAAGCGACCATACGTTTTAAAAATCATGAATGGCCTTCTTGGGGGCTTAGTTTCAATTACTGCAAGCTGTCATTCAGTGGCACCATATGAAGCTATCCTCATTGGTGCAATGGGGGCAATAGCGGTTGCATTTGGTGAAAAGCTTTTGGAACGTCTGTATCTTGATGATGCCGTTGGTGCTATCCCGGTTCATCTTTGTGCGGGAATCTGGGGAACCTTGGCAGTGGGGATTTTTGGAAACCCAGATGTTTTGGGGACAGGTCTGAATAGGGCTGAGCAGTTAGGCGTTCAAGCACTTGGTATATCAGTGTGTTTTGGCGTGGTTTTTATCAGTTCGTTTATTCTAATATTCGTAGTCAATTGGATCTGGGGGATTCGAGTTAGTCAATCCGCTGAAGAGGCAGGACTCAATGTTGCCGAGCATCGTGCCAATGACGATGTAGAAGAATTGTTGCAGGTAATGCAAGATCAGGCTAATTCAAGAGACCTTTCCATCCGAGCTTCTCAGGAACCATTTACACAGGCGGGGCAAATAGGTGTTCACTATAATAATTTGGTTTGGAATCTTGAAAAATCTGCTAACGAAACGGAAGAGGTATTGAAGCGCGTTTTACCTGATGGTGTGGCGAAAAGACTTAAAGAAGGGTCAGATATCCATGATACGTACGAAGAAGTTTCGGTAGTATTTATTGACTTGGTTGGTTTTACAAAAATTGCTAATACTTTAGTAGCTCGACGGGTCGTTGCTCTTCTGAACGACATATTCAGTCGTTTTGATAGGCAGGCGACTAAATTTGAAGTCGAAAAAATAAAGACGATTGGTGATAGTTATATGGCTGTATCAGGCCTCTTAAGGTTGAGTGGAAACCACGCGGAAAGCGCTGTTAGAATGTCTTTAGCTGCAATAGATGAAATTGAACAATTTAATATTGACAACAAATTTAATTTAAGTGCTCGAATAGGTATCAACAGTGGGCCTGTGATTGGTGGTGTAATTGGAAAATCTCGTTTCATGTACGATATGTGGGGAGATACTGTGAACGTGGCCAGTAGAATGGAAACCTCTGGGGTTGACGGACAGGTTCAAGTATCGGAAGCAACTTATGATTTGGTTAAACTTGTTCCAGATCTTAAGTTTGAGCCACAGGGTGAATTAGAAGTAAAAGGTAAGGGTAAAATGAGCACATGGTTAGTTAACTACGCTGAAGATAAGTCCAGTTAATCATTATTAATTCAGTATTTTTAAACAAGTCTTGGAAAAATCTCTCATGTAATTTTGTTTACCATGTCGGTATGCAATTACACACGAGCCCACCGTCAACAATTAAGTCTGTTCCCGTAATATACTTTGCATCATCAGAAGCCAAAAATAGTGCCGCGTTAGCTACATCCCATGGTTCACCCATTCTTCCCATTGGGATCATTTCATCCCTAGAATTTTTAATTTCAGCTATTTCATCTGAGCTGTGTAAGTTAGGGTCTGGGTGAATCAACGGGGTATCTATAACTCCTGGCAATATACAGTTTGCTCGAATACCGTTCCGAGCATGTTCTAGTGCAACAGTTTGAGTCAATTGTATAATAGCTGCTTTGGAGGTATTGTATGCAATTGCTGGCCCTCCCCAGTATCTGATGGCGGCAACGGAAGATATATTTATAATTACCCCACTGTTCTGGGCTATCATTGATGGTAACACACTTTTGCATGTTAGGAAAAATCCTGTCACGTTAATGTCCATGACGCGGTGCCAATCTTTTTCTGCTATATTGGTTATACCATCAAGGTTTAGGATACCGACGTTATTGTGAAGGACGTCAATCTTTTCGTAGGTGTCGAGGCACTTACTTACCATTCCTAAAACTTCATCTGATTGACTTATGTCCGCTTGGTAAATGGAGCAGTTTCCGCCCTCCTCATCAATTATAGCTTTCGTTTCTGCTGCTGCGTTTGAATCTATATCGACTGCAAATACTTTACCGCCTTCTCTTGCGTACATTATCGCTGCGGCCTTCCCATTTCCAACGCCTGAGCCTATAGAACCGGCGCCCGTAACAATTACCGTTTTTCCTAAAAATCGTTTAGTCATATTTTTGACCTCCTTTTGACGTAAGAAATTATTTAGGCGTATATCAAATAGTGAGGCTAGAGCCTAGTCTATCGAAACGGTGGTTAGTGGGAACAACTTGCAATATCGGATATAACGCCATAAATAATTAATACATTTAGAAGTGCTTGGGATGTGTTTTATAAACTAATACCTTGGAACAAATTCTTGATGCTACAAATCAGTATTGGGCAGTTGGAACAATGAAGCCATAATACTGATAATTTAATGAAAGGTGCTACAATTCATACATTCAAACAGTGGGTCTGGCTATGTATTTTACTTTTTCACGTTCTTAAGATCCTTAGGAAATAGCAGTGAACGTGCCAGAACATAATACGAATAATATTGATTTAAGCGGGATCAAAGTAAGATTTAGTCAACGTGGAAAGGGAAAGTCTTTATTGCTACTGCATGGCGGAGAAGGGTCGTTTGAGGATAAGAATTTTTTTGATTTATTATCAAGGCATTTTAATGTGATCGCACCGACTCATCCTGGGTTTGGGGGCACTTTAATTCCTGACCATTTTGACCACATAGACGATCTTGTATTCTTATATTTAGATTTCTTAGATCACTTGGATCTTCAAGAGGTTGTCTTGATAGGTTTTTCAATGGGGGGATGGATCGCTGCAGAGATTGCGATTAGAAATGACAGTCGCTTGTCGCAATTAATTTTAGTAGATGCGGTAGGCGTAAAAGTTGGTGGGCGTGAAGAGAGGGACATTGCAGATGTCTTTGCCTTATCTTATGAACCTTTAATAGATCTTACATTCCATAATACATCTTTGGCTCCAAGTCTCGAGACTATATCTGAAGAGGAATTGCAAATAATTGCCGCGAACAGAACAGCACTTGGTGTTTACACTTGGGAACCATATATGCATAACCCAAAGTTGGCGAGGCGATTACATCGAATTAAGGTGCAAACTGATTTCATTTGGGGTCGAAGCGATAGAATTGTTTCGATAGATTATGGGAAAAATTATTGTTCAATGATTAAGAACGCAAAAATGACAATTCTTGAAAATGCAGGTCATCTACCGCACTTTGAAATACCGGATGTTTTTGTCGATACAGTCTTCAATATGGTGAAGAAGTAAGGAGTGGCGGGTGCAAGCGTGGTGGTTTACAGAAGATTGTTACCCTTATCTCCCTAAGTCGGAAACATACAGGTCAATTCGTGTTGATCTTCCTAATATCCACTGTGATCCTGAAGTTGCGAGTGATCTATATAATCAATACCTTGACCTGTGGTGTGCTTGTGACGAAATTGGCCTAGAAATCATGCTTAACGAGCACCATCAGACCGCTACATGCATGGTTCCATCGGCTCCCATAATGTTGGGTATATTGGCTCGGCAAACTAATAAGGCTCGCCTTCTAATATTGGGTAATCCATTACCTAATCGCAATCAACCGGTTAGGGTTGCGGAAGAAATGGCAATGGTTGATGTAATTTCAAAGGGTAGGGTAGAATGTGGTTTTGTTCGAAGCGTACCGTATGAGGCGGCTCCTGCTAACGTATTGCCTTATCGTGGGACAGAACGGTTGTGGGAAGCGCATGATTTGATACTTAAGGCATGGACAACTCATGATGGTCCCTTCAATTTTGAGGGGCGGTGGTATCATCATCGACAGGTTAATATTTGGCCACGACCATATCAGCAACCACATCCACCCATATGGATTACAATTGGTAGTGCCGAGACGGCAGAACAGGTGGCAAGACACAATTATGTAGGTGCAGTATTCTTGGCGGGTTACGCAAAGGTTAGATCAATTTTTGATGGTTATCGACAAGCTTACACGGATGAACATGGCCATTGTCCGCCTTACGATAGACTAGCTTATTTGGGACTTTGTTTTGTTGGGGAAAATGAACGAGAGGCAGAGGATGGAGCTCGAAAGTTATTATGGTATATGGACTCTAACTAAGTACCTCCAGAATGGAGCAATCCACCCGGGTACCATTCCGCGCAATTTTCTGCCAAAGTCATTCGAGGCGCGAGTGGCTCACACGTGCCAGTTAAACATAAACTTTATGATCAAATGGCATACGGAAATGTTTTTGCCGGAACGCCTGATCAGTTTTACGTTCAAATCAAGAATTTTTGGGAATATAGCGGTGGTTTTGGTCACATGTTAATTATGGGGCAGGCAGGATTTCTATCCGATCAAGAAGCCTTGAAATCAATGCGCCTATTTGCACGTGAAGTTTATCCAAGATTAAAAGAACTAAATACGTCAATTAGGCCAGAGGAATTATGGGAGCGAAGTAAAGAAAGCCCTGTCAGAAAGGAACTAGACCCTGGCTTGCTTGGAGTTGAGTTTTCGCGTTGAAGGTTGGATAGGAAATTGCCTATTCTAGAATGTGGTTGTTTGGATTTTGACTATATCACTTAGAATGACTTTGATAGGAGGGGCTTGTGGCAATTGGCTTCTGTGGATACAACGCACGATCAAACTTTGGAGTAAATTATGGCACGAAATAAAATTGCACTAATTGGGGCTGGAAATATTGGCGGCACCCTTGCTCATCTTGCAGGATTAAAGGAATTAGGAGATGTAGTTCTTTTCGATATTGCCCAGGGTCTTTCTCAGGGAAAAGCATTGGATCTGGCGCAATCTTCATCACTAGAAGGATTCGATGCACTAATTTCTGGTTCAAAGCGTTACGCTTCAATTAAGGGAGCTCAGGTTGTAATTGTTACAGCTGGAGTGCCACGGAAACCAGGTATGAGCCGAGACGATCTTTTAGGTATTAATACTAGCGTAATGAATTCAGTTGGTGCTGGAATTAAAAAATATTGTCCAAACGCATTTGTCATATGTGTAACGAACCCCTTAGATGCAATGGTGTGGGTTTTGCGTAAGGCCAGCGGACTTCCCGCAAAAAAGGTCGTTGGTATGGCAGGAGTTCTGGACTCTGCACGATTCCGTTACTTCCTTTCTGAAGAACTGGGTGTTTCCGTTGAAGATGTGACAGCATTTGTTTTGGGTGGTCATGGGGATACTATGGTGCCGTTGGTTAAATATTCTACGGTCGCAGGCATACCTTTGCCGGACCTTGTAAACATGGGTTGGCTAAAACAAGATCGACTTGATGAAATAGTTCAACGAACCCGAGATGGTGGTGCGGAAATTGTGGGTCTATTGAAAACTGGCTCAGCCTTTTATGCTCCGGCATCTGCAGCTATTCAAATGGCGGAATCATATCTTAAGGATAAGAAGCGTGTTTTACCTTGTGCCGCCCAGTTAAACGGACAATACGGCGTTCGTGGGATTTATGTTGGAGTGCCAGTCGTGATTGGTGGAAATGGTGTTGAACGCATTATTGAGATTAAGCTGGATAGAGGCGAACGAACTGCTTTTAGGAAGTCTGTTCGATCTGTAGAAACATTAATTGATGCCATTAAAAAGCTTGGAAAGTAGAAATACCTCATGAATATTCACGAGTATCAGGCCAAAGATATCCTAAAAACTTATGGAATTCCGGTTCTTCGGGGCAAGGTATTGCTTAACCCCAACGAGGCTGAAAAAGCGGTTGAGGAACTTACAGGGCCTATTTGGGTAGTAAAAGCTCAAATTCATGCTGGCGGTCGAGGAAAGGCTGGTGGAGTCAAAATATTTGGAGATAAGCAGGAAGCAATAAATTGTGCAAAAAATATGTTTGGGGAGAAACTGGTAACCCATCAAACCGGTAATTCCGGAAAAGAGGTTCGAAGGGTGTATATCGAAGAAGGTTGCAAGATTATCGACGAGCTTTACGTCGGTGTTGTCGTTGATCGAGCTTCAAGCCAAATAGCTTTCATGGTATCACGTGAGGGTGGCGTGGAAATAGAACAAGTTGCGTCTAAAACTCCAGATAAGATTAAGACCGTGACGATAGATATAGCTACTGGGTTCCAGCCTTTCCATGCTCGTAAACTGGCCCATGGGTTGGAGCTTAAAAATGGCGCCCTAAAATCAGGTTTAAAGCTTTTTCCCTCGTTGTATGAAGCAGTTCTTGGAACAGATGCAAGTATGCTAGAAATCAACCCATTGGTTGTTACTGCTACTGATGGCCTAGTCGCGTTAGATGCAAAAATGAATTTTGATGATAATGCACTTTATCGTAGACCAAATATAGTCGCTTTGCGTGATGAGGATGAAGAAGATCCTATCGAACTTAAAGCAGCAGAACATGAGCTAAATTATATTAAATTGGACGGCTCTATCGGATGTATGGTCAATGGGGCAGGGTTAGCGATGGCAACGATGGATATAATACAACTGAAAGGTGGTAAGCCTGCAAATTTTTTAGATGTTGGAGGTGGTGCCACTCAAGAAAGGGTCACTGAAGCATTTAAAATCATATTATCTGACACCAGTGTTAAGGGCGTTTTAGTTAATATTTTTGGTGGAATAATGCGATGTGATGTTATCGCTGAAGGTATTATTTCTGCTGTAAAAGAGATCGGTATTGATATTCCTCTAGTCGTACGTCTTGAAGGGACAAACGTGGAAATGGGAACAGATATCTTGGCAGAAAGTGGATATTCTATTATTTCAGCTGAAGATCTTGACGACGCAGCAGAAAAAATTGTTTTGGCAATAAATGAGAAAAATTAATGGCAGTTTTAATAGATAAGCAAACAAAAGTTCTCTGTCAGGGTTTTACTGGAGCACAAGGAACCTTTCATTCTGAACAAGCTATTCGTTATGGAACACACGTTGTTGGTGGAGTAACACCAGGTAAAGGTGGTACCACCCACCTTGGGTTACCAGTGTTCGATACTGTTTCCGACGGGATTGCTGCTACGGGTGCGGATGCGACCGTAATTTATGTGCCGGCTCCATTTGCGGCAGATGCCATATTAGAAGCTATTGATTCAGAAATCCCGTTGATTGTTTGTATTACAGAGGGGATTCCTGTTCTTGATATGGTTCGTGTAAAACGAGCATTAGATGCATCAGATAGCCGGTTAATTGGCCCGAATTGCCCCGGTATCATAACCCCGGGTGCTTGTAAGATTGGTATTATGCCGGGGCATATTCATCAGTCAGGAAGTGTTGGAATAGTTTCGCGGTCTGGAACACTCACCTATGAAGCTGTGGCTCAGACTACGGCTGTGGGCTTAGGACAATCCACCTGTATTGGCATAGGTGGGGATCCTCTTAATGGGACTAATTTTATTGATTGCTTGGATATGTTTCTTGCAGATAAGGAAACTGAGGCAATCGTAATGATTGGTGAGATTGGAGGGACTGCAGAAGAGGACGCAGCTAGTTTTATTCGCAATCATACTATTAAAAAACCAATTATTGGATTTGTAGCTGGAGTAACTGCGCCGGAAGGAAGACGTATGGGTCACGCTGGCGCGATTAGTTCTGGAGGCAAAGGTGGAGCGGAGGTTAAGATTGACGCCAGGAGACGGGCTGGGGTTATAATTTCCGACACACCGGCAGTGA
>CAYRUX010000069.1:0-3513 GCA_964427515.1 uncultured Rhizobiaceae bacterium | reverse complement strand
ACTTATTCCTGCTCTAGAAAGCGCCTTATTGGTTGATACAACCGGCCCATAACCCATAATTTCGGGTTGACAGCCGGCAACACCAATACTTTTTATAATAGCCAAAGCCTCTAAATTGTTTGCTGAGGCGAACTCCTCAGTACATACGAGTACGGCAGAAGCGCCATCTGTAAGCGGCGATGATGTTCCTGCTGTCACAGTACCTTCTGCATCGAAGGCTGGCTCTAAACTGGCAAGTGCTTGCAGGTCGGTATCAGTCCGTATGCACCCATCCTCAGCAAGCCTCTCTCCATCGCATTCGATCGGCACAATTTCATCGCTTAAGAGGCCAGTTTCTCGAGCTGAGGATGCTTTTCTGTGACTTGAAACGGCAAGTTGTTCTTGTTCCTCTCGAGGTATTTGATATTTTTCTGCCAAATTTTCTGCAGTTTCCCCCATCGCCATATAGGCTCCTTCATTCTGCTCACTTAGATCAACATTGGGCATAGGGTTATACCCTCCCATTGGAACGCGAGACATTGATTCAACCCCTGCGCAGACAAATGCTTCTCCAGCATTCATCTGTATTGCACCAGCTGCGATGTGGATTGATTGCATTGAAGATCCGCAAAATCGATTAACAGTTACACCACCAACAGAAATTGGCAAATCTGATAACAGACCCACAATACGGGCTATATTAAAACCCTGTTCGCCTTCTGGAAAGGCGCAACCCATAATTAGATCTTCAATGCCCGAAGGGTCTAAATCCGAGTCCGCAATCAAACCTTTCACCACATCAGCTGCTAGATCATCTGGCCGTTTTTTAGCCAATTGGCCTTTATGGGCAAAATGAAATGGAGATCGTTTATATCCTGCTATGATTACCGGTTTCATCGGCTAACCTCATTTTGTTCGTGTTTATGATCTAACAACTTATTTTAAGATGGGGATTCATTTGCCTGTTTTGAAGTTTCTTCTGCAATTAATTCTTTTTTAGAAAGTTTACCAATAAGTGTTTTTGGCAACTCATTCCGAAATTCAACTTGTTTTGGCATTTCGATGGGAGATAACTTGTCCTTTAAAAATGTTAAGAGTTCGTCTGTTCCAAGTGATTGGCCATCTTTTAGTTTTACAAAAGCTTTAACTACCTGCTTCTTGTAAGAATCATTTATCCCAACTACTGTTGCTTCCTCGACCGCTGGATGTTTGTAGATAGCTTCTTCAACGTGTCGCGGGTATATATTGTACCCGCCAGAGATAATCACTTCTTTAAGCCTATCAATAAGATATGTATAGCCATCTTTATCTATATAGCCAACATCCCCGGTGTGGAACCGACCATCAAGCAGGGCGTTATTACTTTCTTCCTCACGTTTCCAATAACCAAGCATTATCTGTGGTCCTGTGAGGCATATTTCTCCAGTTTCCCCCTGTTCCAATACCTGAGAGGGGTTATCAACATCTGTAATTTCTACTATAGTTTGGGGTGCAGGCAGTCCAATAGACCCTACGCGTGACTCTCCTGTTGACGGATTGCAAAGCGCTATTGGGGAGGTTTCGCTTAATCCATACCCTTCTAATAACGTACACCCAGACAAAGATTCAAATTTTTCCTGCACTTCTCTGGGTAGAGAATCCCCGCCTGCTAAACAATATTTCATAGAGTTAAGGTTATATTTGCCCTTTGCTACGCCTGGGTGATTATTGATAGCAATATAAATTGTAGGTACTGCTGGAAAAAATGTGGGCCTTTTCTTATGAATGGCTTTTAGTAAACTTTCTAATTCAAAGCGCGGTAGCAGAATCATCTTAGCTCCAGTATGTACACTGAAGTTCATTACTACTGTCATTGCAAACACATGAAAAAGCGGAAGAACCCCCATTAAAACTTCTTCGCCAAACTCAGTTTTTGGAAATAGGTATACTGCTTGTTGTACATTGTTGGTAAGGTTAGCATGCGTGAGCATAGCTCCTTTAGGAACTCCAGTCGTTCCACCTGTATACTGGAGCACAGCTATATCAGTATGTGGGTCTATTTCTGGAGTGGCATAGTCCCCGTTATTATTAATCAATTGTTTAAATGACATACTCTTTCCGTCTGTCGGCAGTCTGGATATATCCTTACTGCGGAGTAGTTTGTATAGTAGGCTTTTGAAGCTTGGAAGCTGTTCTGCCATGGTGCAGAGAACAACTTTCCTAAGTTGTGTTTTAGCAAGTGCTGCTATGGCTTTGTCGTGGATCATCGGAATATCAAGAGTAATTATGATATCTGTTTCCGAATCTTTTATTTGTGCCTGAATTTCATCTGCTGCATAGAGAGGATTAAAATTTACTATCGTACCTCCAGCCATAAGTATTCCATAATAACAAATAACCATCGCCGGACAGTTTGGGAGCATGAGACCCACATTTACACCTTTAGCCACACCTTCTTTCTGAAGGCCTTTGGCAACTCTTTGAGCTAGGGTGGCTACTTCACTATAAAGATAAACTCTTCCCATAAAATCAATAGCGGGCTTATTCCCATACACTTTTGCTGCATTTTTCATGAGTTCTGGCATTGTTCCAGGGTTGAGGGGAGACCGCCAATCAATATCCTCGGGGTATGACTTTTCCCATAAATGTTCATTTTTTGTTGCTCGTGTTTGTTCGGTCATCATCCTACTCCATTGAAATTAGAAGCAAATTGTAAAATGGCCGATTTTATAGCCATAATTTATTCTACTCACAAAGCTTGTCTCCCATTGGAGGTTGGGGGTTCATTGATAATTAATTTATGATATGACGATTAGAGAAGACAATATCTATGGTTTCCTTGTTCTGAAAGTCGAAAATCTAACTGCGCTTTTGGTATTTCTTTTCAACATAATCCTCCACAATTTCTTCAAAAGCTTCAGCAATGCCTTCGCCACGCAGCGTGACAGTCTTTTTTCCATCTACGAAAACTGGGGCTGCAGGCGTTTCACCTGTGCCCGGGAGACTAATGCCTATATCGGCATGTTTGCTTTCTCCGGGACCATTTACAATACATCCCATAACAGCTAACTGCATGTCTTCCACCCCTATATGAGTTTTACGCCACTCTGGCATACGAGAACGTACGTGTCCTTGAATTTTTTCTGCCAACTCTTGAAAAACGGTACTTGTTGTTCGACCACAGCCTGGACAGGCAGTTACTAGAGGAGTAAATGATCGGAGTCCCATAGTTTGGAGAATCTCCTGAGCAACAATTACTTCCTGTGTACGATCACCATCTGGCGGAGGCGTCAAGGATATTCGAATGGTATCACCTATCCCCTGTTGCAGTAGTATGGAGAGAGCTGCAGTAGATGCAACAATGCCTTTTGACCCAATGCCGGCTTCCGTTAACCCTAAATGTAGCGCATAGTCTGAACTCACTGCGAGCGATCCGTATACGGCGATCAGGTCTTGAACCTTGCTGACCTTGCAGGAAATACTTATTCGATTTGCGTTCATGCCAATTTGTTCGGCCATGCTGGCACTCTGCAAGGCGGATTCAACTAATGCATC
>CAYRUX010000068.1:0-21931 GCA_964427515.1 uncultured Rhizobiaceae bacterium | reverse complement strand
ACTCCGAGTGTTACCAGATTTCATGATTCACGAATCCTCAGTTAAGATTGACTGGCTCAGATTGTGGTGCGCTTAACGTTGTTGAAAAATGCGTCGAACTATCGGGGTTTTACCCCATTATATCTTCCGCAAAAATCCACTCTCTCAGCTCAATTCCCACATCGTCCTCCAAGACGATTTTGATACCTGGTATTACTCGATAGATACCAGATGAATTAGAAATTTTTCCTGTAACAACGAGAATTTCTATACCATCTTCCAATAGTTTTTCATATTTTACCTCTGAGATTTGAAGACCCAGTGAAGTATTTTTGCTTAAACTTAGACCTAGAAATGAATATAGTTTGGTAGCTGGAGCCCATACGTTAACAATTTGATCTCGGGCTAAGATGCCACCTAATACAACAATTACGATCAATAATAATGCCCCAAGCCAACCCGCGCTTATTCCTTTACGCTCTTGCTCAACGATAACTGGTAAGTTTGACCCTGATGGTAAAGATCTAGATTCATCTTCGGGTGGAAGGATATCCACCCGCTTTGGCATATCCGCTGGAGGTTTTTCGTTCCAAATGCAAGAACATTTAGCGCACCTAACAGAACGTCCCTGCTCCCCCCCCAATGCTGCAGGGTCGACAAGATATCTTGTCTTACAAGACGGACAGCTAATTATCATGTTAAAATTTCAAATAGTAGTTTCATTTTATTTTAGAAAAATTAGGATAAAAATATGTAATATTGTACAGCCAATTCTTTCGTGTCTCCATATTGATTACTTCATTATTGTAGATCGAACAAATTAATTTGAGTTGAAGAACACTTCAACACTAGGCTTAGCCCGAAACGACATAAGGAGATCTCGCATTGATCCATTTTAGCAATGTTGTTCTACAGTATGACACAGGGCCAGAAATATTACGTAACGTAACATTTACCATAAATTCTGGAGAATTCCGATATGTTTTGGGCGCAAGCGGCGCTGGAAAAACGTCTCTTCTACGACTAATGTATTTAGCACAAAGGCCCTCTCATGGCTCAATTAATTTGTTTGGAACCAATATTAGTTTGTTGCGTCGCGAGGAACTAGCGGTTTTTCGTCGCAACATCGGGGTGGTGTTTCAAGATTTCCGTCTACTTCCTCACCTAACAGCATCAGATAATGTAGCACTTCCACTACGAATTGCTGGAGTAAGCGAATCTACTATAAATAAAAACGTATTTGAATTAATGGAATGGGTAGGACTTGTGGATGAGTGCAACCAGTTCCCCGCTTCACTTTCTGGTGGGCAGAAGCAACGTATAGCAGTTGCTCGAGCGGTAGTAACTCAACCAAAATTACTTGTAGCTGATGAACCTACAGGCAACCTTGACGAACATTTAGGGCAAAGACTGATTTACCTATTTGAAGAGCTTAATAGAATCGGCACAACAGTAGTTCTAGCGACTCACAACAAAGCACTGGTCACAAGCAACCCGCATCCATATTTAACTCTAAATTCAGGCAAAATTTTGCTCAATGGCTCTTGTCTGAGAAACACCTAACATGTCGTACAATATTCCCAAACTCATACCGTTACGTAAGAATGACCCCAGTCGATTTATGGTATGGATATTCGCATTTGTAGTTTATTTAACGATATTGACCTTGACCACAGTGTTGATACTTGAAAATGCCCTTAAACGCTGGAGCATCGATGATACTTCATCGCTCACAATACAGTTAATGCCTGCTCAAAACATTTCAGATGAAGATCAGGTCGATAAAGCAAGAAAAGTACTCGAAGAAATTCGGGAAATTAAAGATATATATGTTCTATCTAAGTTAGAAAATCTCGCTTTGATCAAGCCTTGGATAGGAACCGAAACGATCCCAAGCGAACTGCAACTGCCGAGACTTATAGATATACAGTTTGAAGCCGGTCGCAAACTTTCAGCCGAATCACTCGCACTAAAGCTTAGAAAATCAATCTTAAATGCCCATGTTATCGATTCAAAGCAATGGCTTAATAATGTAATTGATGTTAGTCAGTCCCTAAAATTTTTAGCTGTTGCAATCATCATTTTAATAGGCTTAACAGCCGTAGTAACTGTTTTTTTTACTACGCGCATGGGAATGTCTATTCACAAAAATGTAATTGAACTGCTCCACCTTATTGGAGCCAAGGATGATTACTTGGCAGCACAGTTTCAAAGACAAGCAATATTATTAGGGTTTCGCGGAAGCATTTTAGGTTGCACATTTGCTGTGGCAACGCTTTATGGCATTTGGCATGTGGTAGACCAGTTAAATACATCTGTTTTTCCTAGTAATCTATTGCCATACTGGGAATGGCCAATATTAGCTGCAGTACCTATTATTAACATTATAATTGCCGGTATTACCGCTCGATTTACAGTTCTTAAAGAACTTAAGAAAATTGTTTAAAGGAATGATAACGGAGAAATTAAATTGATACTGCCATATCAATTCCTGTCAGGAATTATATTTGCTGTAATTATACTTTGGTCAGTTGGCCTAGTCGTGTACGCAATGTCCCTTCCGCGTAGTGTAGAAAATACCAATATCGTTACAGATGCTATAGTGGTACCTACGGGTGGTTCCGGTCGGCTAATTATTGGTTTAGAATTACTTGATGCTGGCAAGGCTGAGCGCTTATTTATTTCAGGTGTGCATAGCGAGGTAACCTTTTCTAGTATAGTACATGAGAAGGATGCACATTTGGTATCCTGCTGTATAGACCTAGGCAAAAATGCTATAGATACCCACCAAAACGCTCTGGAATCGGCTGCGTGGATGAAACAAAATGGCTATACTAGCCTAAGACTAGTAACCGGAAGTTATCACATGCCACGAGCTATGCTAGAATTCAACCAAGCCATGCCCAATATAACACTAATATCGCATCCAACATTTCCAACGCACGTAAAAATTAGCGAATGGTGGCATTACAGAGGTACTACCGGATTGCTGGCAAGCGAATATGCTAAATATGTGCTAGCATTATTTCGAACGACCTTTGGTTTTACTTCATAAATAGAGCAAAAGACGTGAATATTATTCGCTCCGCAATTTGTACAGCTAGTTTTTATACATGGGCAATAATTTTAGGACTTATAATGCTCCCAACATTAATTCTGCCACGACATATTTTTCAAGTATTTGTAATACTTTGGGCAACAGGAAATTCTGTAATATTTCGATTTATTGTTGGGGTAAAAATAGAAATTAAAGGCCGTGAATTTATTCCTGACCGTCCATCAATTATTGCATCTAAACACCAGTCAGAATGGGAAACAAATATTTTTCTACACCTCCTAAATGATCCCGCATACATTATGAAGAAAGAACTAGCATATATTCCTGGTTACGGAATTTATGCCCAAAAGATGAACATGATATTTATAGACCGTTCGGGACATGCAAAAACTCTGCGTAAACTTGTCCAAGATGCTCGTAACGTTATTGAACGTGGTCGTTCTCTGGTAATTTTTCCGGAAGGTACAAGAGTAGATCCTGGGAAAAAATTACCCTATAGACCTGGAATTGCAGCATTGTACAAAGAATTATCTGTTCCTGTTGTTCCAGTCGTCCATAATTCTGGGTTGTGCTGGCCTAAAAACTCTTTCCGAAAGTACTCTGGAACTATTACCTTGCAATTCCTTCCTCCAATTCAACCTGGCTTAAGAAGAGACGAATTTATGAAGCAACTTGAAAGCACCATGGAACTAGCTTCAAACCAATTGATGGCTAAATCTTAAATATTTGTAAACAGAACATAATTGGAACATTGACCCAATGTATTGACTCAAATTAAACTGCAATATTTGAATTGAATTTTAACAAAAAACGACGGTAATTTTTGCGATATGACCCAAATGAATCAATTAGCAACCCAAATTTGGGATATGAAATACCGTTTTAAATCTCAGAATGGTGCTCCTTTAGATAATACGATAGAAGACACCTGGATCCGAGTTGCCAAAGCATTGTCCTTTCCCGAATCTGAGTCCCAAAAGTGGGAAGAAAAATTTTACCAATCACTCAGTTCCTTTCAATTCTTACCTGCTGGACGTATCCTGGCTGGAGCTGGAACTAAGAGAGAGGTTACTTTATTTAACTGCTTTGTCATGGGTTGCGTACCGGATGATATGGAAGGTATTTTTGAACACCTCAAAGAAGCTGCACTAACTATGCAACAGGGTGGTGGTATAGGATATGATTTTTCTACTTTAAGGCCTAAAGGTGCCCCAGTTGTTGGTGTTGGTGCGGATGCTTCAGGCCCCCTAACGTTTATGGATGTATGGGATTCAATGTGTCGCACTATTATGAGTGCTGGCTTCAGACGCGGTGCAATGATGGGTACATTAAGATGTGATCACCCCGATATAGAAGATTTTATTGAGGCCAAAAAAGATCCTGAGCGTCTACGGATGTTTAATCTATCTGTATTAATCAGCGATGACTTTATGGCGGCTATCAAGAATGATCAACCGTGGGAACTACAATTTGCAGGCATCTGTTATAGAAAAATATCGGCTCGTGAATTATGGGAACGCATTATGCAGTCAACATATACTTGCGCGGAGCCAGGCGTAATATTTATTGATCGTGTTAATAAAACTAACAATCTTAATTATTGTGAAAAAATATTTTCTACTAATCCATGTGGCGAACAACCTCTTCCGCCTTATGGTGCATGTCTTTTAGGTTCGGTGAACTTAGCAAGTCTTGTCACCTCACCTTTTGAAAATAACGCGTCGATAGATATTTCAAGGCTAAGAGACCTTGTATCAATTTCTATCCGAATGCTTGATAATGCTATAACAGTTTCCCGGTTTCCTCTCCCCGCTCAAGCAATCGAGGCTACCTCAAAAAGACGAATAGGTCTTGGAATTACTGGCTTAGCTAACGCACTTATAATGTGTGGAGAGCTTTATGGTAGCCCATCAGGCAATGCTTTAATGGAAAGTTGGTTTTCCGCTTTAAGGGATGAGGCCTATCTTACTTCTGCAAATTTGGCAAAAGAAAAAGGTGCTTTTCCTTTATATGAGTCGAAAGCGTATTTAAAAAATAGAATGATAGAAGAGTTGGACCGCGAAACTGTGTCTCAAATTAGACGTTATGGAGTACGAAATGCTCTTCTCACATCCATCGCACCCACTGGAACAATCTCTCTTTTAGCAGGAAATATCTCTTCAGGCATTGAGCCAGTATTTAACTACTCTTATAGCCGAAAAGTTTTAATGCCAGACGGAAAAAGTAAAGTAGAAAATATCACAGATTATTCTTATCAATTGTTTAAAGAACTAAATGATGAAGATCTTCCACTACCAGAATACTTTGTTAACGCACAAGAATTAAGTCCTTCTAATCACTTAGAAGTACAATCTTTAGCCCAAAAATATATTGATAGTTCTATTTCAAAAACAATCAACTGTCCTGAAAAAATGGAGTTTGAGGAATTTAAAAATGTGTATTCAAAAGCTTTTGAACTGGGCTGTAAAGGATGTACGACATATAGACCAAATTCAATAACCGGTGCCGTCCTTAAATCTGAGTTTCATGATAATTCGAAAACCTCAAACGACCTTAAGATAGCAAAACAGCAAACGGAACTTCCCCTTAAACCCATAGAAAAAGAACCTGTTAACACCGCCAATAAGGGTGGTGTCATTTATATGACTCAATCATTAGAAAGGCCAGAATCATTAGAAGGCAACACTTACAAAATACGTTGGCCTGATTCAGATCACGCTATTTATATAACTATAAATGACGTGGTGCGTGACAGTCGTAGACTACCTTTTGAAATTTTTATTAACTCTAAGAATACGGAACATTACGCTTGGACTGTTGGTTTGACACGTATGATAAGCGCTGTATTTAGACGGGGAGGGGATATTTCGTTTGTAGTTGAAGAATTGCAAGCTGTATTTGATCCTCGTGGCGGGCAATGGATGGAGGGGCGCTATGTGCCCTCAATACTAGCGGCGATAGGAAATGTAATTGATCATCATTTAAATTTGATTGGATTTCATCCTCAACAACAATTACCCTTAGATAGTGATGATGTTGAACTAACTCACTCACAACAGCACTTAAAATTTTGCTCTCGTTGCAGTCAATATAGTGTCATTCAACAAGAAGGTTGTGACGTATGTACTGCTTGTGGATTTTCTAAATGCGCTTAAACCGGGGTATTACACCTATTCCAATGGCTAAGCGAATAGTAGTCGTTTTTTCTCTTACCCTAGGAAGTATAGCTATAATTATTGGGGGTTACACGGCCTATTGGTTTATAGCGAGCTCTACTATCGAGAAGCGCATAATAAAATGGACCGCCACTCAAAAGAAAACGGGCTTGTTATTTGACGTTAATGTTTCCGAAGTAAGAGGGTATCCGCTAAAATTTGAAGTTCTCTTTCAACAACCAGAAATACAAAATGTTACCGACAAATGGTCATGGAACGCGGATATGCTTGCTGCTAGTTTCCGACCATGGCAATTTAATAAGTTCAAACTTGTAAATTCTGGTCACAATACTCTTCGATATTTTGATGGAAAAATTTGGCAAGAATATCAGGGAGATATCGGAAATGGTACCGCTTCACTGAACATAGACCAACAACAAATAGAACAATTTTTAATTAATCTGAATAATATAACCATCTCTAAACTTTCAGATAATACTACATATTTAATTGAAAGTGTTCAGACACAAGTTGAGAAATTCCAAAATATTAACTCAGATGAAGATATAATTAGCAAAACTTTTGCGACAGCGAAAATGGATATTATTGGCCTTCAGCTTCCACCTAATTTTGGTGAAGAAATGGGAAACACAATTGAACATTTATCTTTTAATGTAAGTATATTTGGTCATATACCCACTGGCGATAGCGATACCCCTGTACAAATATGGAGAGATGATGGTGGTACAATGGAAATTAATTCTTTTCATTGTCGATGGGGTCCTCTGGAAATAGATACTTCTGGCACTGTTGCATTGGATAGCGAGATGAGACCCATAGGGTCTCTTACGGCAGATATTAAAGGATATGGTGACGTAATTGATGCAATGATTATGAGTAATATTATCCCACTTGGAGATGCCTTTTTAGCAAAGGTAGCTTTCAACATGATGGCAGAAAAACCGGAAGATGGGGGCCCTAGAGTTCTACGATCTATTCCTATAATTGCCCAAGATGGCAATCTTTTTGTGGGCCCTGTGTCAGTTGGTGAACTTCCAGTACTATCCCTTAAATAATAAAACTAAGCATATACAATAATTAACGTTTTTATTTTTATTAAGTTTGTTTTGCTTTGACAACATCTCTTCGAATTTTTCTAGTACGTGAAAAAAGTGCTTCCAAGGCTTCCCCGTCCCCCCATCGAATAGCTTTTTGTAAAGCAGCCATATCCTCAGTAAAACGACCCAGCATTTCCAACACAGCTTCTTGGTTATTTAAAAAAATATCCCTCCACATTTCCGGATCTGAAGCCGCAATTCGAGTAAAATCTTGAAAACCTCCCGCAGCGTATTTTACTACTTCCTTTTCAGTTACTGCTTCAATATCAGCCGCTGTTCCAACTATGTTATAAGCAATTAAATGGGGTAAGTGTGACGTTATAGCCAGCACCTTATCATGGTGCGTAGCATCCATAACTTCTACCTTTGAACCGGCCAACTTCCAAAATTCAACGATCTTTTGTATAGCCCCAGCATCGCAATCAACCGGCGGGGTTACTATACACCAATGTCCACTAAACAATTCGGCAAATCCGGCTTCAGGGCCCGAGTGTTCTGTACCAGCAACTGGATGAGCAGGAACAAAATGTACTCCTGAAGGTAGGTGTGGTTTTATATCACGTATTACTGCAGCCTTAACAGAACCAACATCAGTGACAATCGCACCTACTTTAAGACTTGGCGCCATTTCTTGGGCAAGTTTCAGATTAGCTCCAACTGGCACACCCAGAATTACTAGGTCAGCTCCATTTACTGCGGAACAAATATCCGTCTCTGCTCTTTCTGCAAGACCAAGTTCCATAGCCTTATTTAAAGTAGATTCACGCCGAGAATATATTACTATCTCATGAGCTAATTTGTATTTTTTTACAAATCTTGCAATTGAAGAATTAATTAATCCTATACCAATTAACGCAATTCGCTCAAACGCAATATTATCTGACATAGTTAAGCCATAAATTTCTTTAATTCTAGTAACAAGGTTTTCATCTCATAGTCCAGACCAACACTGATTCTTAGACAATTTGGCAAATGATAATTATCAACATTACGCGTAATTATACCTTTTGAACACAAGTAACCATCTAATGCTTTCGAATCTTTGCTAGTATTTTGACCCAAGCGAATCAACGCAAAATTACAAACACTTGGCAGTACTTCAATACCCATGGCATCACATTCCTTGGTTAATCGCGTCATCCATTTTGTATTATGACGGAGAGCAGAAGAAATATGGTCCTGATCTTTGATCGCCTCTAATCCTGCCGCGAGAGCTGATCCAGTAACATTAAAAGGCCCTCGAAGACGATTAATAATATCAATTACTTTCTCACTACCATAACACCAACCTAATCGTAGTGACGCAAGCCCATATATCTTGGAAAAGGTTCTAGTCATTATTACATTATTAGTTGATCGTACTAGCTCTATTCCAGGATCATAGTCTTCAGGTAAAACAAATTCAGCGTAGGCGGCATCTAGAACAAGAAGAACATTCTGCGGAAGTCCACGCCAAAGTCTAAATAACTCTTCCCTAGGAATATAGCTACCTGTTGGATTGTTGGGATTTGCTAGAAAAACAATACGAGTTTTATTCGTTACCTTTGAAAGCAGGGAATCTACATCAGCGGTAAACTCTTTCTCTGGCGCAGATACCGGCCTTGCACCGACTGATCTTGCCGCTAGTTCGTAGACTAGAAACCCATGTCGGCTATATACAACTTCATCCCCAGGCCCAGCATACGCTCGAGCTAACAATTGAAGAAGTTCATCAGAACCAGCACCACAGACTATATTGTTTGGGTCTAATCCATGTAATTTAGCTAAAGCATGCCGAAGGTCGATAGCATCCCCATCAGGGTATCTTTTCAGTTCGTCTTTATGCTCTTCAAACGCCATAATGGCTTTAGGGCTAGGCCCCAAAGCTGATTCGTTTGAGGCTAATCTAATGACCTTGTCATGACCATTAAGCTTAGACTTCCCACCCTTGTAAGGCGTGATTTCTAAGATTCCTGGTCTAGGCTCTAACAACGAAGTGGATGTTTTCATCGCGAACTATTATAGCAAGTAAGCTATTCCATTAATTTCTAGATTAAACATTTTCACCCAACCTAGGATAGCAACCTAGGATAGCAACCTAGGTTTACAAAATTATTAAGATTACCGTCTAACGAATTGAGAAGATCTACTAAACGGTTATCTGTTTCAGATACGAAACCTTCTATCTCAGCAAGTTGCCACCGGGTTGATGTTCCCTTATGTGACCACGTCGCCGCCCAGTCAAGTGACAACCCAACCTCTTCAGCTATTTTTCGAATACGATCTCGGCTGACATTTTCAGTAGACTCAAATGCGATTAATGATACATCATCTCCTGAAGGTTCTGGTTGCATGCAGGCAACAGCTAGAGCAAAAGGACTATTGCTGTTATTTTCATAAGACGTTGACCAAGGAAGACTAGCAACGACCCGCGGTCGCTCTGTGCCACCGGCGATTAGTGTATACCACCAAGGCTCTGCCGAAGCTCTAGTTGTATGAATATCAGATGCTGTCGGCAACACTCCGACCGAAGCCTTATTGTCTCGTACTGCTCGAAGCACACCAGCTTCGGTCTGTGCCTGTAAGATTGGGGTTTGCGATCCAAAATGATCGCGAGCGAGAGCAAGGTAAGCTAAACCCGATTCCAAAGGCTCAGGCACATAAACTGAGACAACAAATTTTCCTTCCACCAACAACGAAGCGCCTATAATTTCCCGCCAAATCCTTATAATAACTAGGAAAGGGAACAAACCTTGATGTTGCGAAGCCATACGTCTTATGATTTGTGCTTCCCGCTCAGGGCGAAACAGTTTGCCCGACATACTACCCTTCTCTTTTCCAATGCTTGTGGCAAGCTCAATGCGCTGCATTAGAAGATCTTGAATATTGTCATCAATCTCATCAATCTGAGAACGAAGAGAATTTAGGGAACTACTACCCTTTAATAACTTGGCCATACCGCCTTTACACTAGTAAATTTCATATGGGAAGTGGTAGTGCAAGCCATAGGCAAAATCAAAGAAAACATTTAAAAATGTGTTACTTTAGGACTTGCAACACTACATATCATGCGCAATTTTTTTAAAAATGGCATAATCTGAGTTACAAGTCGAATCTCATTTTCCAACTTTTTATTTTATTTTTGGCTATTCCATTGAATATTTATGCAAACTATTGTTGCACTGCTTTACTTATCATGGACATAAGTGTTTCAACATCTTAAAAGTGCTAACGGTCTGATTTGACAATTCACGTGCTAAAATTAATGGTGCTAGTTACTCTAATTGTAGAGGATTCACTATTTGAATCTTAAATAATATAGTTATCACCTAGATATTAGTTCAGGATTGAATTTTGATAAAGTATGAGGCGTGATTGATAAAATGATAGATCATGAAAATCTAAAAACTCCTCGAAATTTAGCTAATTCTGCCGGTGGGTTCACCGTCGAGCTGGGTAAAGAAACACCATTGCTACTGGCATCGGGTGCTGTACTAAGTCCGTTTGCTACAGCCTATCAAACTTATGGAAATCTGAACGCGGAAAAATCGAATGCTATTCTTATTTGTCATGCTTTAACGGGTGATCAATTTGTTGTCGGGCCACATCCGACAAATAGTCGTACTGGCTGGTGGGAACATATGGTTGGGCCGGGTAAAACACTTGATACAGACAGATATTTTGTGATCTGTGCAAACGTGCTTGGTGGATGCATGGGCACGATTGGCCCAAAGGAAATCAATCCTGAAACTAATAAAAGTTTTGGTTTGGAATTTCCGGTTATTACGATTAAGGATATGATAGAAGCTCAGGCTATGCTCTTAGATTATCTAGGAATTGATCAATTATTTAGTGTAATAGGTGGGTCGATGGGTGGGATGCAAGTCCTTCAATGGGCTGCAACCTATCCAGAAAGGTGCTTTACAGCGATTCCTATCGCAGCAGCAGCTAGACACTCTGCACAGAATATCGCATTTCACGAAGTTGGCAGGCAAGCAATTATGGCAGATCCAGAATGGTCAGATGGAAGCTATTTATCAGTAGAGCGTTTCCCTACTAGAGGACTCGCTGTGGCGCGAATGGCTGGACATATTACCTACCTATCAGAAGCCGCTTTACATAGAAAGTTTGGCCGAACTCTTCAAGATCGAGCAGAAATTAGTTATGGATTTGATGCCGACTTTCAAGTTGAAAGCTACTTACGTCATCAAGGTATAAGTTTTGTTGAACGGTTCGATGCCAATTCATATCTTTATATTACTAGAGCTATGGATTATTTTGACTTAGCTGCCGAGCATGGTGGCGTTTTAGCAAATGCCTTTCAGGCCGTCAGAACTAGATTTTGCATCATTTCATTTAGTAGTGATTGGTTATATCCCACTGCTGAAAGTAAAGATATTGTGAGAGCACTCAATGCAGTAGCAGCTAATGTCAGTTTTGTGGAAATAGATAGTGACAAAGGCCATGATGCATTTCTATTGGATGAACCACAAATGTTTAAAACGCTAGGCGGATTCCTAAATGGTGCAGCAAAGCATCGAGGAATAACAGCTCATGACTGAGTTACAGCCCAGCCAAAGCATCAGGAATCGACCAGATTTGGCGCTTATTGCTGAAATGGTAGAACCCGGTACACGTGTATTGGACATTGGTTGCGGGGACGGGTTACTTCTTGAGCTTCTAACTGAAGAAAAAGGCGTGGACGCTCGGGGTATTGAAATAAGTCAAGAACGGGTTAGCGCTTGTGTTAGTCGAGGTCTATCAGCCATTCAGGGAAATGCAGAGACTGATCTTTACGAATATCCTGACGGAGCATTTGATTACGTAATACTCGGTCTTACACTCCCTGCACTTCACCATCCGAAAGAAATTATTCTCGAACTTCTTAGAGTTGGAAAGCGAGCAATAGTGTCTATACCAAACTCCGGTTTTTGGCACCACCGATTACATCTACTCTTAAGGGGTAGAATACCCGATATGGGTGCTCGATCTAGCAATTGGTACGACACCCCGAATCTGCATCCTTGTACTATAAGAGATTTCGTAATGCTTTGTCACACGCTAGGAATTGTTATCGAGAAACGCGTCCAACTTAACGCAAGAGCCCGTGCAAACCGATTTCATGGAACAGGTGTATTCGCTAATCTTTTTGGAAAGCAGGCTATTTTTTTACTGTCTAAGAGGGCTCCCTAACATCTCACTTATGAGCTTATCTAGATAATATTATGTAAGTATTTTAAAATTTCATGCCGGCAAGGCTGCGCTTGGGACAGAAAGCAACTTCTTCTTTTCTATCTTTTTGTTTACATTGGATAATGCAAACATGTCTTTCTGTGCCTCTACTATTAATACCCCTCCAAATGGGCGAGCAAAATGCTTCCCAATCCACTGCCATAATGCAACTGTTTTCACTACCAAACTGCTTTGGATAGGAGGAAAATATAATGTTGCTGTCTGTCTCAATGATATGAAACGATGATGAAGGAGCAATTGATTTAACTGGAATGATGTAAAAGGAAACCCTTGACCGAACGGCGTGCTTTCCGCCCGAGACCAGAGAGCTCTCCGGTTGGGAACTACAAATAATACTCGCCCACTAGGTTTTAATATACGCCATACTTCTTCCATCATCTGATTTCTATCATTACTAAGCTCCAATGCGTGAATAAGTAATATTCTATCAATCGAATTGTCCGAAAAAGGTGCTGCGGATTCTTCGCTGATTGTTGTTAGGGATTTTCCATTAGAAGGCCATTGAATCACTCCCTGTCCTACGGACATTAAAGCTAGAGATCGTTCAGACTCCTTATTAAATATCTCCAAAACGGGCGTGGAAAACCCTATGCCGAGCAATATTTCGCCAGAGAGTGATGGCCAAAGGTCAAGAATCGAAAGCGCCATCATACGCTGTGTCGTGACTCCACAAGGTGACTGATAGAATTTTTTTAACTCTAGGACATGAGGACGCATATATGCGCCATACAACACCTTATTCAAAAATTCAACTGTACGTATCAATATAGAATAAGTATTTTGCGCTAGTAATAAAAACATGGAAAGTTAGAATCGAATTATTTTCGTCCTAATTGACTACTAATACATGTGGGTCCCACCGTTTAACGTAACCGTTGACCCCGTTGTCCAAGACGATTTTTCATCCGCTAAAAAGATAACAGCATGACCAACTTCTGCTTCTTCACCAAGTCTGTGTATGGGAGATTTATCTACGATCTTATCTAATATCCGATCAGGCATATCACGCATCAAATAAGTATCAACGTATCCTGGAGCAACGGTGTTTACAGTAATGCCATGCTTTGCACCTTCGTGGGCAAGAGCCTTGGTAAAACCATGCATGCCAGCCTTAGCCGCTACATAATTAACCTGATTTAACTGTCCAGCCTGACCGTTCATTGATCCGATATTAATTATTCTTCCCCACTTCTGGGACATCATATAGGGATACACCTGCTTACACATAAAGAAAACTGAATCTAAATTAATACGTAATACTTGCTGCCACTGTTCATCACTCATATTTTCAAACTTTGCATCAGACACTGTTCCCGCGTTATTTACCAAAATATCAACATTACCATGGCATTCTGCAACTCTCTCAATTCCAGCCTGACAAGCAGAGAGATCCCCCACATCCCACTTATCTATGGGAATATCATTTTTTTCCTCAAATTCTTTGGCGCCTTTATCGTCCCTGTGGTAGTTGACTACCACTTTGTATCCAGCACTTTTTAAAGCTATTGCTATTCCAGAACCAATACCCCTGGTCCCCCCAGTTACTAAAGCCAGACGCGGCATCTTATTGTCCTTTCATTTTCCACAAATAAATTTGTTTCCATCCTTGCATAAACAAATTTTAGTAAATTATTATTCATCAAGTGACAAATAATATAAATTATCGCATCAACTGAACCAACTCCACTTGGCAGTAATTTATTGTTATTCCTGTTAGTGATTCGGAGCTTAACCTAACTGAAAACTCAATTATTGTAACATTCGTTTGCTCAATAAAAGAATTACTGCCACACTCAAAGTAGTCTATGAATTCAACGCATCCACTAGAAGCACACCATTAAACCTACTCAGAAAAATAACTCTATGGATAGGATTATCCGGCAATGCCTAATGCCAGAACCCTTATTGAACTCTTAACACAGAACCAAGCTCAGTCGGCTGCTATTAGGGCGCCAGGGAGAAAATCTCTCACCTTCGATGGACTAAAGATTCAGGTTACACAAACTATGTGTTTACTTGAAGAAGCTGGAATTATGCCAGAAGATCGTGTTGCTATTGTACTACCTAATGGGCCAGAAATGGCTTCTGCATTTCTCTCAGTCGCTAGTTATGCTGTAGCTGCACCCTTAAACCCAGCTTACCAGCAGGAAGAATTTGCATTTTATCTTTCAGATATAAAAGCGAAAGCCATCATAACTTCGGAAGAGGCTAGCTCCCCTATTCTCGAAGTTGCGAAAAAAAATGGTATTCCATTAATATATCTAAAATCACTAGCAAACGAACCGGCAGGAATATTTACTCTTTCAATACCTAGAACAATTCGAGATGTGTCTCCCAGAATTCCACCACCCGAAAATACAGCCCTCATTCTCCATACGTCTGGTACAACATCCAAGCCAAAAATTGTTCCCTTAAGTCATATAAATTTATGTGCATCCGCACACAATATTTCAAACTGGCTTAATTTAAAACAAAGTGATGTCTGTCTAAATATTATGCCTTTATTTCACATTCATGGTCTAATTGCAGCTGTTCTTTCGTCACTTTACGTGGGTGGCAGTGTAGCCTGCACACCAGGCTTTAATGCATTACAATTTTTTTCATGGCTCAACGAAATTAAACCTACTTGGTACACAGCAGTACCTACAATGCATCAAGCAATTCTGTCTAGAGCAGATCGAAATAAAGACATTGTAAACCGTAATAATCTCAATTTTATACGCTCCTCTTCATCTTCTTTGCCAGTGCCAGTGATGGAGGAATTGGAACGAACATTTTGCGCACCAGTAATCGAATCATACGGTATGACTGAAGCCACTCACCAAATGACCAGTAACCCGCTACCCCCACAAGAACGTCGACCAGGTTGTGTGGGTGTTGCGGCGGGCCCAGAGGTAAAAATAATGGATACTCACGGCAAACTACTTGGGCCGGATAAGATAGGCGAAGTTGTTATCAGGGGCGATAATGTAACGCGTGGGTATGAAAATAATGACTCAGCGAATATTATAAGTTTTAATGACGGCTGGTTTAGAACTGGTGATCAAGGCAAAATGGACTCTAGTGGATATTTAACACTTACAGGGCGACTTAAGGAAATTATTAATAGAGGTGGAGAAAAAATCTCCCCGCGAGAAGTAGATGATGTACTAATAACACATCCTTCAATTTCTCAGGTTGTTGTATTTTCTGTACCACATAAAAAACTCGGTGAGGACGTTGCAGCTGCTATTGTACTTCGGAAGAATCAAAATATCACAGCTGGTGAAATTAGAGAATTTTTATCTAAGAAACTAGCAGCTTTTAAAATTCCCAATACAATTGTTTTCCTAGACGAAATACCCACAGGATCAACTGGCAAACTTCAGCGAATTGGGCTCGCTGAAAAACTTGGTCTAATTGAATGAAAATATGTATTTTTGGCGCTGGAGCAATTGGCTCACACCTAGGAGCAGAAATTGCTCAAAGTGGAGCCGATATAACTCTAGTGGCTCGGGGGCCGCATTTGAAAGCTATGCAAAGTGACGGTTTAATTATTCGCAAATCTACCGGAGAATTTAAGGTACGTTTACCCTGTACTGATAACCCCGATGAATTAGGGGTACAGGACTATATTATAATTACTTTAAAAGCTCACTCCGTGCCAGGTATTTGTAACCTTATTACACCTTTGTTAGGATCAAACAGTGTAATTGTAACCGCATCTAATGGCATCCCTTGGTGGTATTTTTATAAGTTGGCTGGGCCGTGGACAAATTACCGGGTCAATTCTGTGGATCCTGATGATGTCCAGTGGAAGATGCTTCGTCCTGAACGAGTGATTGGCGCAGTTGTATATTCCGCTGCAGAAATTATCAAACCAGGAATAGTTCAAGTACAATCCCATGTTAGCAAAAACCGCTTTCCACTAGGTGAACCGAATGGGAGGCAGACAGACCGGATCCAGACTCTTTCTTCTCTAATGATAAATGCTGGCTTTAAAGCTCCAGTACGAAAAGATATCCGATCCGATATATGGATGAAACTATGGGGCAACCTCGCTTTCAATCCTATTAGCGCTTTAACCGGTGCAACATTAGACCGAATAGTTCAAGATACTGGTACCTCTGAATTAGCTCGGTCAATGATGATCGAAGCGCAGAAATTAGCAGAAAAGCTTGGTGTTCGTTTTAATGTCGATATTGACAAACGTATTCAGGGAGCGGGAGCAGTCGGTGCTCACCGCACATCTATGTTACAAGACTTAAAACAAAAACGTCCTATGGAAATTGATGCCCTAATAGGTGCTGTCTCTGAGATTGGCCGACTCGTAGAAGTACCAACGCCTACAATTGATTTCGTTTATGCTCTTGTTCGAAGGCAAGCAATTGAGTCAGGATGCTACCCAGACTGAGATTACCTAGCTGCAATAGCCTCAATTTCGACAAGCCAGTTTGGCATAGCTAGTGCTGGCACAATGATTGCTGTTGAAGCTGGCTTTGCATCACCAAGTGCCATTTTACGAGCAGCTGCATAAGCCGGAAAATTTTCCTCACCGACAACAAAGCCATTAATTTTCACAATATCATCTACATCCATATTACCTTCATTTAAAAGGGATATAATATTAGCCCAGGTTTGTGCTACTTGCTCTTCAAATGTATCTGAAACATTACCGTTTATATCTGCACCAATCTGCCCAGCTGTATATAACCAACGTTTGTGTGCGTCTACTTCAAGTGCCTGACTGTATCCATTACCAAACGCCTTTACGACACTGTCAGGATTATGACGTTTATGCATATATTCCTCCTGTAATTTGCAATGTATATAATACTAAATTCCTAATAACCGAGAGCACAACCATCTTTTCTAGGATCCGATGCGCCAGTAAGAGTTCCAAGTTCCCAGTCTATTAGTATAGCTTGTCCGCCTCCAATAGGCATTTCAGAAAATTGCGTTTTATGACCCATACCTTTTAAATACCTCATAATTTTTTCTTCAAAACCACGTTCGAGAGACAAAACACCATCAAATGCAAAACCTCTAGGTGCATCTAACGCTTCTTGAATATCCATGTCAAAGTCAATAACATTAGTGAGAAAGTGTACATGACCCACTGCCTGATAATGGCCACCCATTACACCAAATGCCATTATAGCTAATTCGTTCTTTGCTAACATTCCCGGTATAATTGTGTGAAGTGGACGTTTCCCAGATTCGATACAATTTGGATGATCAGCTTTCATAGCAAAACTCGATCCACGGTTTTGCAGCATTACACCAGTCGTGGGTGAACATATTCCACTACCAAATGGATGAAAAGTTGAATTAATTAATGATATTGCATTGCGGTCACTATCTATTACCGTCAGATAGACAGTGTCTTGATGCTCCGTCTCACCAGGAGACGGTAATGTCGTAATAACGTGATCAGAAGAAATAAATTTTCTTAAAGAGTCTGAATAGATATTAGAAAGAAGATGTTTCGTTGGTATTTCTTTGACATCTGGATCTGCTATAAGCCCGTTCCGATCTCTGTAAGCTAGGACTGATGCCTCCGCCTCCAAATGCATCCTCTCCTCTCCATTTGGATCAAGCTTTGCAAGATTAAATCCCTTTAAAATATTAAGCATAATTAGGGCCACAATACCCTGACCGTTGGGTGGACACTCATAAACGTCAAACCCTCTATAATCAGTTTTTATAGGATCAACATATTGAGCATTATATGCGGAAAAATCATCTAAAGTCAGCAAACTACCAAGAGACCTCAAATAACCAACAATATCTTCAGCAATTGATCCATTATAAAACTCATCTCGACCATTAATTGCAATTCTTTTCAGACTATTAGCCAATTCTTTTTGCTGATGAACTTCCCCGGCGTGTGGCGCACGATTCTTTGGTAAAAATATACGAGATGCATTTTGACATTTAGAGAGTTTTTCTTCGTTAGAAAGCCAATCTTTAGCTACTCTTGGTGAAACTACATAGCCTTCCTCCGCATAAGTTATTGCTGGTAAAAGCAACTCAGAAAAGCCCTTGGTTCCATAATCGTCAAGCAATTGAGACCATGCATCAATAGCTCCGGGCACCGTGACAGAGTGAGGGCTCATAAGACCTATTTCATTTACACCCAGTTGTAATAACTTTTCTACACTAATTCTTTGAGGAGCTCTGCCAGAACCATTTATAGCTATCGGAGGAACAACTCCTCGAGGTGCGTATAATGCAAAACAGTCCCCACCAATTCCTGTTGATTGCGGTTCAACTACACCAAGCACGGCACACGCAGCTATAGCTGCGTCTACAGCATTTCCACCGTCTTTAAGTATTTCTATTGCTGTATAACTTGCCAATGGATGCGATGTCGCGGCCATGCCTTTGGTACTATGAACAGTCGATCGACCAGGAATCTGAAAATCACGCATAAATATTTCCTCCACAAAGTATGGTGGCATACTGTAAAGTCATTAGATATAGCATTACAGCGGGTTAATAGACCATCAATAAACAAATCTCATTTTGCTTCTGAAATAGTTTAATATTTTTAATGTTTAGATACTATTTTATCATTCGATTCTTATCTTAATTTATGTGGTTAGATCAATTTAGTTTTCAGTTTAAGGTGGTTGCATGAGTATGAAGAATCTTCTTAATCGACGATTTAGCCTACTTGGTACTTCATCTCCATTGTTTTATGAAAAGCCGCTTCATTTAATTAAAGGTGAAGACGTTTGGCTATTCGATAACGAGGGGAGACGCTACCTCGATGCTTACAATAATGTTGCTCACGTTGGCCATTGCCATCCTGAAGTTGTTTCTGCCCTTACAAAACAAGCGAAAACTCTTAATACCCACACTCGCTATTTACATGAAGAAATTTTAAATTATGGAGAAAAACTTATAGAGAGTTTTGATTCTAGTTTAAGCATGCTTAATCTTTGCTGTAGTGGGACGGAAGCAAATGAATTAGCTCTTAGAATTGCCAAATCAAACACGGGTGCTGATGGAGTCATAGTTACAGATTTCTGTTATCATGGTAATTCCGAATCAATCTCTCGAATTTCTACCGCCTTTGCAGATCCTGAGAATCGCTCTAAAAACGTTGAAACAATTAAGTTTCCGGATCCGTATAGGGAATCCCTACAACTGCATGAGTTTTCAAGTCAGGTTACGAATTCTATAAATTTACTTTCCGAAAGGGGATATAAACCAGCGGCTCTAATCATAGACACGATTTTTGCGACTGAAGGTATGCCAAAATTAAAAAAAGATTTTGTTCGTACAGCTATTGAGCTCGTACGAAAAGCTGGTGGATTGTATGTTGCCGATGAAGTTCAGCCCGGATTTGGAAGAACAGGTACAAATATGTGGGGCTACCAACTTTATGGGATCGTACCTGATCTTGTAACGCTTGGAAAACCAATGGGAAATGGTTTTCCCCTGGCTGGTGTTGTTGGAAAATCGGATCTCATAGAGGAATTTGGAAAATTAACGTCATATTTTAATACCTTTGGCGGGAGCCCTGTGGCAGCAGTGGTTGGCCTAACTGTATTAGAAATAATATATAAAGAAAATCTGATGGAGAATGCCCTTAAGGTCGGAAATTATCTGCGATCACGGTTGCAAAAGCTTGCGCATAAATACGATATTTTAGGTGATGTAAAAGGTTACGGCTTATTTGTTGGAGTCGACATTATCAAAGACCGGAGAAGCAAAACGCCCGCGACTTCAGTAGCCCACCAATTGGTAAATAGTATGAAAGAACAAGGAGTGCTCATCAGCCAAACTGGTAGGGATGACAATATACTCAAAATACGTCCACCTATGACATTCTCACACAACAATGCTGACTTTCTTATCCAGACACTTGATCACTGTTTAGATAAGCTTTGAAAGTCGTTGGGCTAAGAATGTTAATAGTTGAGAAAAAAAATAATACTGAACAGACTAACAATATCAGGTCAATAGTGAAGAGAGCTATCTCCGCTTGGGATGTCAAATATTACAAGTATGATTTGATAAAAAACCGGGAAAATTGTGTTTTTTGTATAACTACTCAAGACGGCAATAAGAATGCCCTCCGAATTCATCGGTATGGTTATCACTCAAACACAGCGATTGAATCAGAGCTTAACTGGCTAACGGCATTACATCGTGCAGGAATTTCCGTCCCAAATGTAATTCCAACAAAAACGGGACAAGCTTTTACCACTGTAACTTTTGAAGGTGAGCTGCACCCCAGACAAGTTGATATGGTCAGTTGGCTTCCGGGAGAACCTCTTGGATCTATTGAGGACGGCTTAAACCCCGCAATTTGTAATATTGATAAAACGTTTTTTGAAGTTGGTCGAATAGTAGCAAAACTCCATAATCATGCATCCGATTGGAGACCCACTAAAAACTTTGTTCGTCATTCATGGAATATAGAAGGGTTGACTGGCGATTCACCCCTATGGGGTAGGTTCTGGGAATATCCAGAACTTAGTGAAAGTCAAAAAATGCTTTTAACAAATGCGCTTGCTAAATCGCGAAAACATCTGAATGAAATCGGTCAAAGTGATAGCATTTATGGGCTTATCCATGCTGATTGTAATCTGGATAATCTTCTTCTAAATAATGGAAATGTCATGGTTATCGATTTTGATGATTGTGGATATGGCTGGCACCTATTTGACCTTTCCACCATCTCCATAATGTTTCATAAAACTGAATACTTTGACCTTGTTTATAAAGCTGTTGTCAGAGGATATCGTATGGAGAGAACATTGTCTGATGGCGCGCTTCAACAGATGCCATTGTTCTTTCTGCTTCGAGCCTTCACATATGTCGGCTGGATCTATACAAGAAGTGAAACGCAGAGTGCTAAACTTATAGCGCCCAAAATTGTTACTCTTACATGCTCACTAGCTGAAGACTATTTGAAGTTTCGCCAAAATTGTTAAGTCGAAAATAATTTTCCATCTTATAACACCTTGTAACTCACTTCCTCGTATATATGGCCAGCTCTATCCTAGAGATTTTGGCGTTGGTTTAGCAGATCATTCACGACTGCAGGATCAGCTAGAGTAGACGTATCACCCAAATCGTCATATTCATTAGCGGCGATTTTACGAAGTATACGACGCATAATTTTTCCGGAACGAGTTTTAGGCAACCCAGGTGCCCATTGGATTAAATCTGGACTTGCAATTGGCCCGATATCCTTTCGGACCCACTGAACTAATTCCTTTCGCAATTCCTCGGTGGGTTCGTTGTTTACAGTCAAAGTAACGTAAGCATAAATTCCTTGACCCTTAATCTCATGCGGATACCCTACAACGGCAGCTTCAGCCACAGCAGAATGGGACACTAAGGAACTTTCAACTTCGGCAGTACCCATGCGATGTCCGGATACATTAATT
>CAYRUX010000067.1:0-3658 GCA_964427515.1 uncultured Rhizobiaceae bacterium | reverse complement strand
CCGTATTTGAAAAAAAATGGTGCTAAAATAATAAAGCCAAATAAATTACGAAAAAATGCCATTTCAAATGGATGTTGATTTTCCCCAACATGCCTAATGAGTGCGTGCATGATGGAGAATAGAATGGTAGCGCAGAGCAGTAATAGCATTCCACGAATTTGATTGGGCACACGATAATATAGTTGTATCAACACAGAAAAGTTCGGAATGCTTGGCATAAATGTAATACTTAAAGGAAGTTATTGGTATTTATTTACTATCTATTGATTTCTTTTCTTTGGCTATTACCTGCCCGCCCGATTCTTTCCACGCTGCAAAACCACCAGAGATATGAGCTACTGGACTAAGACCCATGTTTTGGACAGTTTGTGTAGCAAGGGCAGAGCGCAATCCACCTGCGCAAAAAAAGATAAAACGTTTGCCGCTTGCAAAAACTTCTTTGTGATAAGGGCTTTCCGGATCTACCCAGAATTCTAGCATGCCACGTGGTGCATGAATGGCCCCCGGTATAGCTCCATCTCGCCATAATTCTCTGATGTCTCTGATATCTACTAGCTGTACAGATTCATCTTTTGATATCCGTATTGCTTTGTCAGCAGCTATTGTATCAATTTCTTTTTCAGCTTCTTGGCAAAGCTCCTTGATTCCTTTGGTAATCATGTCAATTCTTTCAATATTCAATTTATTTCTTTTTCTACAATAGACGAAATTGTCAGTGAATGGTATGGAAACTGAGAAGCTTTTGGCTAGGAATATATTAAGCCCATTAAAAATGGAATTTTTTCTTAACTGTTAATTGGTTGTAGAATAAGTTCCTGACCAAAAGTTTCAGTTTTTTGCAGTAAGTTAAATAAAAGAAAATTATTGTGGAGCGGTGCGAATGAAAGAAAAAATTAATAAAACGAAAACTGAATGGCAACAGCAGCTAACACCTGAACAGTTTCAAATTTGCAGATTAGGTGGTACGGAGCCCCCATTTACTGGAAAATATTGTGATGAAAAAGGTGGTGGGGTTTATTCGTGTGCATGTTGTGGAGAGGAACTCTTTAATTCAGAAACAAAATATGATTCACGGTCGGGGTGGCCCAGCTTTTGGGAACCAATAAAAGCTGATAGGGTTGGAGAAGTGTCTGATACAAGTCATGGAATGAAACGTATTGAGGTAATATGTTCGCGTTGCGATGGACATTTAGGGCACGTTTTTAACGATTGCCCAGAGCCTACAGGTCTTCGATATTGCATCAACTCAGCTTCGTTGTTATTCAAGGATAACGAAGAGAGCTAACGGAGCTTGTCTATAACGTTGTAGATTGCATCGAGGCAGGATTCCCCGAGTTCCATACAGCGCGCTGGTGACCACCCTTGGCGTTGCAATGGTTCGTTGCCGAGATCTTTAAAAGGCTGTTCTAGTGTCATGGAGAGGCATCCAAAGCGTTCTGCGATCCAATTGGCGCCAATGTTTAAGTTTGCCTGCCCGGGTCGATTTTGCGGGTACCCTTCTTCCAGTTGGAAATCAGAATTAGCATGCCGTAAAGCTAGCTTAAATTTCTTTAGAAGCTTAGCCTGCTTCTCGCTAAAGGATGGAATGCCCTCGGATCCGGCAATAAAATTATACGGTATAGCTTCATCGCCATGTACATCAAGACAGAAATCAACGCCTGTTTGCTCCATTCGCTGTCTAACGTAAAACACCTCGGGGCTTCGTTCTAGACTTGGTTTTTGCCATTCTCTATTTAGATTTATACCTGCCGAATTAGTGCGCAAATGTCCCCTGAAACTACCATCTGGATTCATATTCGGAACAACATAGAAATTTGCTTTTTCTAGTAAGGTCTCAGAAATAGGATCTTTTCCATCGAGTAGCCTGCCTAAAAAACCTTCCATCCACCATTCAGCCATGGTTTCGCCAGGGTGTTGCCGTGCAATGGCCCAGAGGTTTAGTTTATTTTTTATTGAGGTGCCAATCCTTAGTAAATCGATATCGCGACCGTCAAGCGTAGTTCCTAAAACACCCAGGGAGGTGACTGTTGAGTTTAGACATTTGGATATCAAGTTGTGGTGCATTTCTATGGAGTAGGGTGGAAAGTATGCATAATAAACGCTATCTCGTTCTGGACGGTGCAAAAAACTTAAAACATTACCATCAAAATCCGTAGGTATTCTAAACCAATCATAACGGTCATAAGACGCGACTACGCGATAATGTTCCCACCCCTTGGGATATGATGCAGAACCAGCATTGAGAATTCTGATGTTGCATGTTTCGTCTTTTCCTTCGCTAAGTCTGAAGAAAAACCACTGGAAAAAATCAGAATTGTTATCTTTTTCTATTTCTAGCGTTATATTCTCTGGACTTGAGCAGTCCAAACAAATGATATTGCCACCATCGAACGAACTACTAATTTTCATATCCAATTTCTCACAATTATATTATTAGGAAGAACCAAGAAATGATCTCATATGGGAAGATAATCGAATTTCATATCATTAATTGGATGTTTTCTCAGATAAAATATAAAAATCTATGATTTATTTTCTTTTTATTTCTAAAAACTGGCGTTTTCTAGCTTTTGGATTGCTTGTAGCTTTATTTTCCAGTTTTGGACAAACATATTTCATTGGGGTATTTAGCGGTGAAATTCAAGAGTCATTAGATCTTTCTCACGGTGACTTTGGGTTGACTTACTCCTGTGCAACTTTGGCAAGTGGGGCTCTACTCTTTTGGTTGGGAGGGTTGATAGATCGAATAGACTTGAGGTTGTGGGTCACATTCTTGGCTATTCTTGCCCTAATTGCTTGTATTGTGATGAAGGTGTCACCCACCGTTGTTGTACTTGCAATTGCTCTGTTTTTACTGCGTCTTGGCTGTCAGGGCCTCCTCACGCATACATATATGACCTCTATGGCGCGGTATTTTGAAAAAGATAGGGGCAAGGCGATTAGCATTGCAATGTTGGGCCATCCAATTGGTGAAGCGATATTTCCTCTTTTAACAGTGACGTTTATAGCGGTTATCGGGTGGCGAGATGCTTGGTTGGTATATGCTTCTGTTGGCGCGCTTGTATTTTATCCTCTTTTGCTCTGGTTGCTGCGGGGACATAGTGAACGTCATCAGAGATACTTATTAAGATTAGAAAAATCGTCCACATTGGCACCAGAGAAAGGTCATCAATGGACTAAAAGTGAGGTTATACGTGATATTCGTTTTTATTTAATTCAGATTGCGATGATGGCACCGCCATTTATTGTGACCGGTTTATTTGTACATCAGGTGCATTTAGTCCAGGCCAGGGGATGGTCTATAACTTGGTTTGCAACATGCTTTGTATTTTACGCCATAACCTCAATAGTGAGCTCGTTAGTTGCGGGTCCACTAGTCGATCGAATCGGAGCTCGGCGTGTTGCTCCCCACGCTCTAGTTCCTGCAATTGCGTCAATGTTAGTTTTGGCTCTATTTGATCATCCTATAGCAGGCCTCATATTTATGGGTAGTCTTGGCATGTGCATAGGTATCGTATTCACGGCATTTACAGCCGTTTGGCCAGAATTATACGGTGTGCGATATTTGGGCAGTATTCGTTCTATGGAGATGGCTATAATGATTTTGACTAGTGCCATAGCGCCTGCCTTGTTGGGGTGGCTGTTCGATTTAAATGTG
>CAYRUX010000066.1:0-13008 GCA_964427515.1 uncultured Rhizobiaceae bacterium | reverse complement strand
TTCCTAAATGAATATTTGAAACTCGGACTCCGGAGACTTCTTTGTCACCGATAAAGGCTTTTGGAGCAGACAACCAAGCAAATTTTACACCTTCTTCTTCTGCGTGGGTAACTTCCTGCAGTGAACCAGGCATATTGGTTTTGTCTCGACGATAGAGGCATGTTACTGTATTCGCATTTTGACGGATTGCAGTGCGTACGCAGTCCATAGCTGTATCCCCGCCACCAATAACTACGACGTTTTTGCCAGCTGCATTAAAAGTTCCATCATCGAAGCTAGGCACTTCATCTCCCAAACCCTTGCGATTGCTAGCGGTAAGATAATCCATCGCCATGTAAATGTTATCTAAACCAATGCCGGGAACCGTTATGTCTCGCGCTTTGTACGCTCCTGTAGCAATCAGAATAGCGTGGTGCTGTTCACGCAATTCTTTAAGTGAACCATCTCGACCCACTTCAAAATTTAGGTGAAATATGATCCCGCTTTGTATCAGTAAGTTTGCGCGGCGTTCCACAATTGATTTCTCTAATTTAAAATTTGGTATTCCATAAATTAAAAGTCCACCAATTCGGTCATAACGATCATATACATGGACTTGATATCCCTGCTTGCGTAGTATCTCTGCTGCAGCTAATCCACCTGGCCCAGCACCAATGATTCCGATAGATTCTGGACGTTCTTTAGATGGTTTGAGGGGTTGAATCCACCCATTTTCAAATGCTGTTTCTGTGATATGACGCTCAATTGATCCAATGGTAACTGATTCAAAGCCTTTCTCGATAACACAATTACCTTCACATAAAAGATCCTGAGGGCAAATACGGCCACAAATTTCGGGAAAGTTATTAGTAGCGGACGAGACTTCGTAAGCTTCTTTAAGACGGCCAGACGCTGCAAGCATTAACCAATCAGGTATATTATTTTGCACAGGGCAGTGTATTTGACAAAACGGTACACCACACTGTGAACAACGAGAAGCTTGTTCGTTCGCTCGTTCAGGAATGAAATCATTGTATACTTCAAGCCAATCGGAACGGCGACTTGTTGGTGTCCGTTTATCTGGTCTTTTTGCAACGATATCAACAAAGTTCAGCATGAGCGGAAGTGGTTACTCCAATTTCTAAATCAAAACATTTCAGCGCTTTGGTTTTTATTGAACTATTAATTAATTTCTAGATATCCTTAATAAAGCAGAAAAATATAAGAATTACGAGGAAAAAAACGTATATAGGTCAATAATACTGACTTATATATCAGAAACATACCCCTTAAGCACCCTCATATTGTCAAAGATTTAGATGCCTCTATATTTATTAGTCTCAGATCGGTACTTTATGTAACTTGACACTAGTGATGCGATTTTCGAAAAATTGCAAATTCATCTAAGCCCTGTAAAATATTTTTGATCTAAAAAGGGTTTAAGTATGTATAGATGGACGCGTTTTGAATAATTTATATAAATAGTATCATCATTAAGACAGGGATATAACTTGCCAATATTGCATCTTGCGATTTTAGCCATTGTACAAGGTATAACTGAATTTCTGCCAGTGAGCTCTTCGGGACATCTAGTCCTGTTACCAAATCTTGCTGGCTGGGAGGATCAAGGCCTTAACATCGATGTGGCAACGCACGTAGGAACTCTGGGTGCTGTTATCATATATTTTTGGCGAGATATATTATCTATCCCAGCAAGTTTTGTTGTTCGAAAACGAAGGGACTTAAGGGTAGCACGACAACTTGGCTTAAATATTTTGGTGTCCTTACCTCCTGTTTTAATAGCAGGAGCTTGCCTAGTGTATTTTGCTCCTGATTTTTTTAGATCCCCGATCATAATCGCTTATACAATGATAGTTTTTGCCGTCATCTTATGGGTGGCTGACCGTATCGGCCTGACAATCAGAAGAGTTGAGCATATGACAATTGCAAGTGCGGCTCTAATAGGGCTTGTTCAGATGATTGCTCTAATCCCAGGAACTAGTCGATCAGGAGTTACTATTACAGCAGCTCGGTTTTTAGGGTTTGAACGGGCTGCAGCGGCCAGATTCTCGATGCTAATTTCTATTCCAGTAATAGCTGCTGCGGGTGCCTCATCTGGCAAAGAACTTTTGCTTACAAAGTCTGAAGTTGTCACCACCGAAGCTGGTATAGCTGCAGGATTAGCATTTGCTACAGCCTTGATTGCTATCTCTGTTTTTATGAGATTCCTAAAAAGTTATAGTTTCACCCCTTTTATAATTTATCGTCTGTTATTGGGATGCGCGCTTCTTATACTTTTTTATGGTCTCGATTGGTCTTCAAATATTTATTAGTTCCATACGCTTGTGTATTTTAAGTAATTAAAATATTTTTAATGCTGCTCATTTGACCCAAACCGAGAACCTTGGAATCTATGCATATAGGTTGGAAGAATTAATTCTAGGGGATTTGGTGAAATATTTAGTTCATTGAATGTTGAGGCATCATTCTCCACTACATTGTCAATACGTAATGTTCTTATCTGATCAATTGTTAATGGCGGTACGGGAAAGAGCTGGGCTCCAAGCCCCATAATTTCAGCTAATATGTAAGGTACCGGGAGTAGTAATCTTTTATATTTTGTAGTTTCCGTAATTATCTCCATTAGTTGTCGAAAGCTGTATACAGTTGGCCCGCCTAATTCGTAGATTCTTCCTTTACTTTCTTGGGAATGAGTATAAAGGGTTGTAACGATTGCTTCTGCAACGTCGCCAACGTAAACAGGTTGGAAACGTGTGGTTCCAGCTTTGATTTCCGGAATAATATATAAGCCTTCAAATCGAAACTTTGGTTTCTGTCCAAGCGTGAAAAAAATGGGTAAAACTGGTAAAATTCTGGCCAGGGAACCAAATTTATTAAAAAAATTATCTTCTGGCCCGAACAATATACTCGGTCGTACAATCGTTGCTTTAGGAAACGCTTTTAGCAGGGCTTCTTCACCTAGTGCTTTGCTTCTTAAATATCTGGAGTTGGAAGAGGAGTTTGCTCCAACTGCAGAAACATGAACAAGCCGATCTACACCAGAGGCGGTTGCTGCTTTTCCTATCCTGCTTGGACCAATCGTATGGATATCTGAAAATCCTTGTCGTCGGGACTCATATAGAACTCCAACCAAGTTTATCACATCCGTAGCGCCTTCTAGGGCTTTACCAACAGAAGAATCATCGCGAATGTTTGTTTGGATTGGTACAACCTGTCCCAAATTTCCAAGCGGACGTAAAAATCCTGCCAACTCGGGCTTTCTCACGGCGACTCTTATGATAGAATCTTTGCGGACTAACTTACGTATTACGTGGCGTCCCAAGAAGCCAGAACCCCCAAAAACAGTGATAATTCGTTTGCCCATTGTGCTACCAAGTTATTGTATATACCTCTACTTAAGCTACTTGTGCCGGTGCTTCCAGAAGAAAATGAATGTAATTGATGTTGACACCGTGAAATTACAAGGCTACCCAGAGAGTGGATGACTAATACTTTGCATACCAATGACCTGCCAGCCGGCCTAACTTTCGGAAGTTCTATAGCTATAGATACTGAAACGATGGGGCTTCAGCCGGGTCGCGACCGTTTATGTCTTGTGCAGATTTCTAGCGGAGATGGTCATTGTCATATGGTTCATTTTACGAATCCGCCGGATTATTCAGCACCAAATTTAAAAATAATATTGAATAACTCTGATACACTTAAAATATTTCATTATGCTCGTTTTGATATTGCAATGATTGAACGCTATTTGGGCATTACATGTAGGCCAGTTTATTGTACTAAAATAGCTTCCAGATTAGTGCGTACATTTACGGATCGTCATGGGCTAAAAGATTTATGTAAAGAGCTGCTTAATATTGATATTTCTAAGCAGCAACAATCATCTGACTGGGGGGGCAAAAAATTATCCTTGGAACAGCAAACATATGCCGCCTCAGATGTTTTGCACCTTCACGAAATAAAAAGAATATTAGATGAGCGTCTTGATCGAGAAGATCGTCATTCGCTTGCTGCTGAATGTTTTAATTTCCTTCCGACGCGTGCGCATTTGGATCTATCTGGGTGGGGAGACGACGACATTTTTCAGCACTAATACGAGGAAATTGCTTAAAGTTTAGATTTAATTTTCTCGTGGTGTTTCCATTACTATCCCAGCTTCTTCAATTTTTATGGTTCCTATTCCACTATCGGAAATATAACCAATTCTTTGGCATTTTTTGCCGTAACTTTCTATTATATCGAGAACCGTGACTTCATGTTCTGGGCGGATAATTATACAAAATCCGATTCCCATGTTAAATACACTAAACATTTCCATATTATCACTGCGGGTAATATTTTTGATAAGGGAGAATATGGACGGTAGTTTTGGTAGATTATCTATAACAAAGCCTACTTTAGCCTGAATTCGGGTTAGATTCAGAAAGCCATCGCCCGTAATGTGTGTAAGCGCACTTACCCCATCCACGCGTTTTAAGATTTCAAGGGCTTCATTGACATATATATATGTTGGGTTTAGCAGGGCTCTGCCAACGCTTCCGCCCAGTTCTTCTATTTCGCTAGTGGCGTCATATTCAGCCAAATCGAATAAGGCGTGTCTCGCAAGAGTAAGGCCATTGCTATGAATGCCATTACTAGCAATACCAATAATTAAATCACCAGGTTCAACAGACTTGCCAATGTTAATTTTATTTAGAGGTACGTGTCCAATAGCAGTACCGGCAAGATCAAAGCCTATTCCTTTCAAATTGCCCTTAATGATGTCCTTTAGTTGGGCTATTTCTCCGCCCGATATAGAAATTTTAGATTGTTTTGCTCCCTCAGCCAATCCAACTCCAATAGCTTCTAACATCTCTGGGTCAGCGTACTCTACGGCAATATAATCCACCATAGTGCTAGGAGTAGCTCCAACACATACTAGGTCATTCACGTTCATTGCAACGCAATCAATACCAACAGTATCGTATTTATTTAACATTTGTGCCACTAATGCTTTGGATCCAATACCGTCAGTACATATAGCTATCCCAGCACCATTAATATCTACTACGTTGGCGAAATAACCTAGGTCAACCTTTACGGTTGCATCATTGAGAGACCACGTTGATCGAATATGAGATACTAACCTCGCTAATCCATCATTTGCTTTATCTCCACTAACCCCGGATGTTTGATAACTGCTTGACTGAGAATCACTGCCGGATGTGTCATTTTTTGAGGTCATTAGGTTGATCCAATGTTTATTATAATTCCCAAAACAAAGTGCTTTCTATACTAATGCAAGCTACAAGGCTTATCAGAAAGGTGCAACATGTCACCGAAACACTCCAAAAGCATAAATCTTTTAATAGTATCATGTTTATGTGGAAAGATTATATAGCACTGGCTAATGATTAAATCTGTTAAACTTTTTGAGGAAACGAGTATGTTAGTCTTAATTGAAAATTGTGAAGTCGCCATATTCAGTCAATTAAGAAAATGGTTTGTATTATTTGACTAATTAATGATCGAATTAAACCAACGATAGCAAGTATAAAAATAATGGTACCTAAAACATTGAAAGATAATGATAGAGAATTGCATGCTGGCCGAAGAGTATTGGAACTTGAAGCCCATGCTCTTTCACGCTTAGCCAAAGAATTGGATGTCAACTTTGCTGAGGCTGTTGATATTTTGTATAGAGTAAAAGGAAAAATTGTTGTTACGGGAATGGGTAAAAGTGGGCATGTTGGCAATAAGATAGCGGCGACGTTGGCTTCAACTGGTACTCTGGCAATTTTTGTGCACCCTGCTGAAGCTAGTCACGGGGATCTTGGGATGGTCACTCGCGATGACGCAATGCTCATTCTTTCTAATTCTGGAGAAACAGCTGAATTGAGTGACATGTTACATTTTTCCGGACGTTATGAGATACCTATGATAGCTATTGTTGGCCGGGCAAGTAGTACATTAGCAGATACTGCTGATGTAGCATTAGTAATGCCTGATGAACCGGAGGCTGGGACTTTAGGTTTAGCGCCGACGACGTCTACTACTATGTCTCTGGCTTTGGGAGACGCTTTAGCGGTCGCTCTATTTGAACGAAAAGGCTTTACTGAGGATGATTTTCACAGGTTCCATCCAGGTGGAAAGCTGGGGCAAAAATTAATACGAGTTCGGGATATTATGCATAGTAGGCAAGATCTCCCTATTGTTGAATCAAAAACGGTAATGTCAGAGACTCTAATAGTTATGACATCGAAGCGTTTTGGTTGTGTAGGGGTTGTTGGCAATGATGGTAAACTCTTGGGCATTATCACCGATGGTGATTTGCGGAGAAATCTAACAGGAGAACTTTTAAAGCGCAAAGCCGAAGAGGTAATGACTTCTGATCCCATGACAATACGTGAAGATGCGCTGGCAGCAGAGGCAGTTCTAATAATGAATGAAAAAAATATAACAGGGCTCTTTGTTACTGAGGGTGGTCACCCCATAGGAATACTCCACATTCATGATTGTTTGAGAGCAGGTATAACATGAATGAAACCCCCCCGTCTGAAATTGGTCTGCAACGTTCTATTGGTACGAGAGAGGAAGTTCCCCTTGCAAAACTACTTGGCTCTGAGAAGCGAAGTAATATAAGCCATACGAGGCGTTACAGTAATTTTGTAAGTATCATGAGGTTTGCTTTACCACTAGGTGCATTGTTTTTACTTGGACTGATAATTCTATGGCCTTTGGTTTCAGGTCGAGAGGAAGGCTTCCGTGTGTCCTTTAGCTCTGCTCCAGAGTTAGATGGGTCTCTTCGGATGGTCAAAGCTCGATATATGGGCGTCGACGATCGTAATCAGTCCTATACCGTTACTGCAGCCGAAGCAAATCAACTTGAACCACAATCATCATTAGTTTTTCTTAAAGAGATAAAGGCGGATGTCTTTATAGATGATGTAAGTGGCCAGTGGTTAGCTCTTACAGCAAAAGAAGGTATGTATGAACGTAATAATGGTCTTTTAGATTTAACTGGAAATGTCTCAATTTATTCGGATCAGGGGCACGAATTTCACACTGAAAAGGCTCGTATTGATCTTGATGCACGTATTGCAGATGGTGATATGCCGGTAAATGGACAGAGCCCCTTTGGTATACTGCAAGCAGGAAACTTTCATCTTGATGGCGATAATCAGGAGATGGTGTTTGGCAATGGAGTTAAGTTAATTATCTTCCCGGGCAAGCGGGGTTAGAGCCATGGTTTCATTGTGCGCAAGGGTTTTAATCATAACTATTTTGAGTGGTTTGCTTTGTCCAAGCATGGCTAAATTACAACTTTTAGAGGACGAGAATTATAATCAAAGCACTGAACCAATAGAGATTACAGCAGATTCATTAGAGGTTAAGCAGTCAGAAAACCTAGCTATATTTCGAGGTGATGTTGATGCCGTTCAGGGAGATATGTTACTTAGAGCTGACCAGCTTTTAGTACACTATCGGAAGGGTGATGGTACATCTGAAGAGCCTGGTATTGCAAGAATTGATGCGGAGGGAAATGTTTTTATCTCATCTCCAGATGAGACAGCGCAGGGTGCAAAGGCTATTTATAGCGTAGATGATCAAAAGATTTGGGTTAGCGGACAAGTAATTCTTACTCAAGGAAATAATATTATTGAGGGAGACCAGCTTGAGCTGGATCTCAAGAGCGGTGAAAGTCGGGTACTAAGCAGAAAAACGGGTGAAGGTGGTGGCAAACGAGTGCGTGGAGTATTTATACCAAAGAAACAGGATTAATTATAGGTTTTAGAACTAAGCTAGCTCATCTAAAAGGAGGGATTACTTATTTCTATGGTTAATTTGAGTGATCGTGAGACAAAGCCCCATCTAGTAAGCGAAAATAAAGGATTGGCAGCAGAAAATCTTGGAAAAAGATTTAAAAAGCGACCAGTTTTAAGGGACGTCACCCTGTATTTACAACGTGGTGAAGCGGTGGGACTGTTAGGGCCCAATGGAGCAGGAAAAACTACGTGTTTTTATATTTTGACCGGATTATTAGCCCCTGAAACCGGTTCAGTTTACCTTGATGGACGACCAATTACCGATTTACCAATGTATCGTCGTGCGAGGTTGGGTATAGGTTACCTCCCACAGGAGGCATCCATATTTCGCGGATTAACTGTTGAAAATAATATTCGCGCTGTCCTTGAAGTTGTAGAATCGGTTCGAGAAAAAAGAGAGGTTCTGCTAAATGAGCTTCTTGCCGAGTTTTCGATTAGTCACCTACGGAGGACACCAGCACTTGCTCTGTCTGGTGGAGAACGGAGACGTGTCGAAATAGCGCGAGCACTAGCTTCAAAACCTAGTTTTATTTTGTTAGATGAGCCTTTAGCAGGTATTGATCCGATTGCTGTGGCAGAAATTAGAGAGTTGGTTGCACATCTGAAAGATCGGGGAATAGGAGTTTTATTAACTGATCATAATGTTCGTGAAACACTCGAAATTGTTGATCGTGCATATATCCTATATGAAGGAGCCGTTTTAATGGAGGGAGTGCCTTCAGCCATCGTAGGCGATAGTGAGGTTAGACGTGTTTATCTTGGGGATAGATTTCAGTTATAAATCTTAACCATTTAGTGGCAGTTTTGGATCAACATTACACTAATTATTAAGCCTGCAATCTGTTTGACCTTGAAGTTTGGAAGTAGGCCAATTTAGTTTCAAAATCTATACATACTATATATTTTTAAATTGATCAGAGAATTTTCGACTATTGACTTAACTGAAACCTCCAATTATGTTGCGCCGCCATTTTTAATTGGAGCTAGTGGCAAATTACCTTCTCTGCAAATGACTCGGTGGGGCAGTTACTTGTTTGAGAAGAGTTTAGCGCATGATGTGTGGTTCCAGTATTACTAAACTAGTCTAATAATAATTCTTCTCAAGATAATAACATTTTTCCCTGTGGTCGAAAGCAGTTGTAATGGGAGTTTTGGGCTAAATTAATTTTTATCAACAGTAACATTTATTACACGTAGTGAAATGTAAATGAACAATTTCCGAACTTTTTGGTATAGTAAAATATTGTGGAGGCGTAACGGTGGAAATAAGTAGCATTTTGTCTCTACAGGCAGTAGTCGCCAATCTTAAAGCTAGCAGCAAGAAGCAAGCTCTTCAGGAGTTGGCTGCTGTTGCAGCCAAGGAAACGGGTGTTCATGAACGGATTATTTTTGATATCTTATTACAGCGGGAACGCCTTGGATCCACAGGAGTTGGCAATGGAATCGCAATCCCACATGGAAAACTTAAAGACATAGATCAACTATTTGGGGTCTTTGCTAGATTGCCAACAGCAATTGATTTTGAGGCTATTGATGAACAAATGGTTGATCTTGTATTTTTGTTACTTGCACCAGATTCAGCTGGTGCCGACCATTTAAAGGCGCTCGCAAAAGTATCCCGCCTTTTACGGGATGAAGATACGTGTTATCAATTAAGGGGTTCAGAAAATTCTGAGGCGCTTTATGCATTGCTCACACAGACCCATGAAAACAATGGTTAAGTGTTAAATTTTGCCTAAAATATATGGTAACAAAATTTATTAATTCAAAAATGCAATTAAATTATGCAACTTGCGTCGCTTTGTCTGGCAGAGGCATTTTGTTACGTGGATTTTCTGGTTCGGGAAAATCAGATGTTGCTCTTCGCTTAATTAATGAAGGAGCAATATTAGTGGCTGATGATCAGGTGCTGTGTAGGCGTGAAGGAAGTCATTTGTATGCGTCAGCACCATGTTCAATACGTGGTTTGCTTGAAGTTAGAGGTATTGGTCCAATAAGAACTTCATATGTTACTAGGGCAGAAATTATATTAGTAGTTGATCTTGTTGCTATGAATTCAATTCAGCGGTTTCCAGTGCCGAGAACCTGTGAAATAGTAGGTGTGGAAATTCCACTAATTGAGCTAACGGCATTCGAATCTTCTACTACAGCAAAACTAAAGGTAGCACTTGAAGTCATCACTTCTGGAGCGCAATTTAGAAAAATTATGTTACCTTAGTAATTCTAATCTAATAATAAATTAGAACTACATAGTTATGGGTTGGAATTACTCCTTGGCAGTTTTTATTAATTTCTTTTGTTAGTTTTCTTTTACACCGCATACAATTGAAAAAAGAATCGTACTTTCCGGCATAAGATTAGAGAATTTCTATTGACCACATATAAATTATTTGGGGGATACATATGATAGGGTTAGTGTTGGTTACTCATGGGCGACTGGCGGAGGAGTTTGTTGCAGCAACGGAACATGTTGTTGGTCAGCAGACCAATACCCGAACCATATGCATTGGTGCTGATGATGATATGGAATTGCGACGAAAAGACATTTTAAGTGCTATTAGTGCAGTAAATGATGGGTCTGGCGTGATCCTTCTTACCGATATGTTTGGTGGAACACCGTCAAATTTGGCAATATCGGTAATGGATAAGGCAAAAGTCGAGGTTATAGCGGGTATGAATCTGCCAATGCTGATTAAGTTGGCAAGTATTCGAGGGCATGAGAATTTATCAGACGCAGTTGCCTTAGCCCAGGCAGCAGGTCGAAAATATATAAATGTAGCAAGTAGTTTATTAGATGGGGAAAAATAATGGCTATTACGTCAATTTTGCGTTTATGAACCCTATGGACGATAATGTTAAACAAGCCAATCATAAGGATCAAAGAAAGTGTTTGATTAATAATCGATTGGGACTACACGCTCGCGCAGCTGCAAAGTTTGTGAGGCTTGCCGAAGCGTTTGAATCAGAAGTATGGGTTATTCATAACGGTATTCGTGTTTCTGGGGTATCTATTTTAGGGCTTATGATGTTGGCTGCAGCATCAGGAACAGAGCTAACTCTAGAGGCACATGGAAGTGATTCTGGGAAGGCTCTTAATGCTCTGGTTAATTTGATAGGCAACAGGTTTGATGAAGACTGAAGGTAGGAACAGGGTTTCTTTAATTCAAAGTGGGGTCGGTAAAAACTCTATCGAGTTAGAGTTTTCGGGTCTAGGTGTTTCTGCAGGTGTAGTCATTGGGCCCGCCCATGTAATGGAACGCGGATTGATCGATGTTCCCGACTATTATGTATCTGATATTTCTGCCGAGTTAAAACGTTTTAGAGCTGCGGTTAAACAGTCAATAAAACAGGTTCAGAAACTGCGAACTAAGGCCAGTAAGCTTTCTGAGGCTGCAGCCGAAGAATTAAAATATCTTTTGGATGCACACAAACAAATGTTATCTGGATCCCGTTTAGTACGTGGAGTTGAGAATCGAATTAAAAGTGAAAAATTGAATGCTGAGGCAGCTGTACAAGCAGAGCTATCTGAAATTGCTCTGGCATTTTCTGCAATGGATGATGTGTATCTTTCGGGTAAAATTCAGGATGTACGAGAGGTTAGTGCAAGGTTAGTACGAAACCTAACAAAGTCCGAATATCAAGCATTTTCTGGTCTTGTACCAGGAACGGTGATTATTTCTGAAGAGATAACACCGGCAGATACCGCTCTAATGGATCCCTCAATTGTTGGAGGATTCGCGTCAGCGTTGGGCGGTGCAGAAGGTCATACGACAATTATGGCCCGGTCTCTTGGACTTCCCGCAGTGCTTGGTGTGCCTTCTCTGATCCATGCTGTAAGATCGGGCGATATAGTAGCTATAGATGGTGTGCGTGGAACGGTTGTAGTTAATCCCAGTAAGGTAACTATTTCTAAATTTGAACGGAGACGTGAGGCTCTTGCCCGAAGGCAGCGGCAATTGGAACGGCTTCGGGGTGTAATTGCACAAACACTAGACGCAAAAAGAATTATCTTACAATGCAATTTGGAGCTGCCGTCAGAAATAGTTCTCGCTCATCAGGCAGGAGCAGAGGGTGTTGGGCTTTTACGTAGCGAGTTTCTTTATATGAATCGAGAAACTTTGCCAAGTGAGGACGAGCAATATGTTGCTTTTAAGGATATTGTGGAGGGTATGGAGGGAAATCCAGTCACTGTTCGCACACTCGATATCGGGAGTGATAAATTAGCATATTCTCTCGGCGAACATATTAATCCCGGGGTCAATCCAGCTTTAGGTTTGCGGGCAATACGTTTATCGTTGAAAGTGCGCAAGTTGTTAGAAACTCAAATTGCCGCTATGTTAAGGGCTGGAGCGCACGGCAAACTTCGTATTCTTTTGCCTATGATCAATTCAAGCGATGAGATTCGTCAAGTCCATGAGGCAATCGATTATGTAGTGCGGAAATTGGGACGAAAAAGAATAAAAATAGCGGATCCCTTGCCAGATATTGGAATAATGATAGAAACACCAGGAGCGGCTTTGGCAGCGGATAATCTTGCAACAGTTTGCGACTATTTTTCGATTGGAACTAATGATTTAACGATGTACACGTTAGCGGCTGACAGAGGAGATGAACAAGTTGCACATCTTTATAACCCTCTTCATCCAGCAGTTCTTCGACTGATTAAAATGTCGGTACAAGCTGCAACCAAAGCAAGGATACCAGTGAATTTATGCGGAGAAATGGCTGGAAATCCAAGGTTTACTGCCCTTCTCCTTGGACTAGGTTTGCAAGACCTCTCTATGTCTGCTCCTAATTTACCACGAGTTAAACAACGTGTACTGGGTTTAAAAATGTCAGATGCAAAATTGTGCACTAAACATATCATGGGGCAGTCAGAAGCACAGCAAATCGCGATGATTTTAGATGACTTTAACTCTCTAGAGTAGAGCAGTTGTGCGGAAAGTATGCCAATGGTAGAACATTTTTTCTAATTGACCAGTCGCTCGACTGTTTTTCCAAACTGAGATTATTAACAAACGACTACTCGGGAGATTTATCTATGTCAAAGGCTGAGGATTATAAAATTAAGGATATTTCTCTCGCTTCATGGGGGCAAAAAGAAATTGCTATTGCTGAAACAGAGATGCCTGGACTGGTTGCACTAAGGCAAGAATATGGTGAGAGTGCTCCTCTCAATGGTGCGCGTATCTTAGGTTGT
>CAYRUX010000065.1:0-6652 GCA_964427515.1 uncultured Rhizobiaceae bacterium | reverse complement strand
GAGATATGGTTTTCCCCTATACATTCGGTGTGCCGCTGCCCATGCCAGAACATAAGTATTCAGACTGTATTGTTTTGTGGGGGCATAATCCGAGTGTTACCTGGTTAGCTCACGCTAAACGTATTCTGGATGCAAAAGCGCGCGGGGCAAAGCTCGTTGTGGTTGATCCGCGGCGTACAGGTCTTGCGGTAAAGTCAGACCATTGGTGCAGGATTAAGCCGGGGACGGATGGAGCCCTAGCACTGGGTTTAGCAAATATCCTGATCACGGAAGAGAAATTTGATAAGCATTTTGTCAGGCAATGGACAAATGGTCCTTTGCTGGTTCGTGAAGACAATGGCCGTTTTTTAACCACTAATGATTTACGTTCTGATGGGGCCACCCATGAATTAGTAGCCTGGGATAGTATGCAAGCAAGGTGTATTGTTTACGACTCCGAGCGCGGTCTATACTCCGGCCATCCTGAAGATCTTGCGCTAAGTGGCCGGTACACATTTGATGGGCAAAATGGGCCATTAGTTTGTGTCCCAGCATTTTCTTTGTATGTTGATTTGTGTGCCCAGTACACTCCAAAACGTGTTGCGCAAATAACCCGTCTTGGAGAGAGTCAAATTATTGCTTTTGCAGGTATCATTGGAAGTTCAAAATCGGTATCGATGTATATGTGGGCTGGCCTTGAAATGCACACAAATGCCTCCCAGACTAATAGGGCTATTGCTCTATTATATGCTCTTACGGGAAATTTTGATTGCCGCGGTGGAAACGTCATATTTGAGACTGCTGAAGTAAACGATGTAACTGGTAGTGATTTAATTTCAAACACACAAAGAAAGAAGGCTCTTGGATTTAAGGCGAGGCCGCTTGGGCCAGAAAAAGAGGGATGGATCAACACGGACTCATTTTATCGTGGAATTCTTAATTCTGAGGAGTACCCCATTCGCGGATTCATAAATTTTGGCAAGAATCTTCTGTTCTCGCACGCCGACGCTCAAAGTGGTGAGGGAGCACTGAAGTCGTTAGAGTTTATGGTCCATATCGATATGTTTGAAAACCCTACATCATCTTTTGCGGATATATTTCTGCCAGTCTGTTCCCCTTGGGAAAGAGAAGGATTAACCACAGATTTTGTAGTTGATCAGGAGGCAGCAGGATTTATGCAATTTCGTAAACGCGTTTTGCAGCCGCTAGGGGAGTCGCGCTCCGACATTTGGATCGTATTTGAACTAGCTAAACGGCTTGGTTTTACGGAAGCATTTTGGGGCGGGGACTTTGAAAAAGCCTTGCAGTATCATTTGGATCCCGCTGGAATTAAAGTTAAGGACTTAAAAGAAAGTCCTGAAGGCATCAATCTCGGACTCTCTACAAGGTACAAAAAGTATGCGGAACCAGTGGATGGAGCGCCTAGAGGATTTGCAACACGCACAAAAAAAGTCGAAATTTACTCAGAGCTTTTCCTCGAGCATGGGTATTCCCCGCTGCCTGAGTATGTTGAGCCCATGGTGAGTTTGGGTTCATCCGGCTATCCTGGCGGCAAATATCCGCTTGTTTTGACATCAGGGAAATCCCCACACTTTTTACAAAGTCAAAATCGTGGTGAGGCATCTCTTAGGCGTTTGGAGCCTGATCCTATAGTTCAAATGCACCCATCAACAGCGCAAAAACGTGGAATTCAGGAGAATGACTGGATTCTTATAGAAACTCCTGATGGGGAGCTGCGCGGTCGCGCAAATTTTTCTGAGTATTTAGACCCACTGGTTGTATCTGCTACGCATGGTTGGTGGCAAGGGTGCGACACTCTTTCTCGAGATGCACTTCCAACCCGGGGCGCGTCCTCGGCTAATTTAAATGCGGCCATTGGCAATACCGTGTTTGATCCAGTCGGCGGTTCAGTTCCTCACAAGTCATATGTTTGTGAAGTTTCGTGTCTCACATAAATAATAAACAGATGGCTATCTTACCATCTCAGGTTATTTTGAAATGCTTACGCCGCCATCCACTACTATCGTTTGCCCTGTAGTCCATCGGCCAGCGTCAGACGCCAGGTACACTGCGATTCCTGCCACATCATCTGGTTCACCCAGACGCCCGAGGGGTGTTCGTTGAATGCGAGCATTGCTCGATTCAGGGTCTTCCCAAAGTTTTCGTGCAAAATCAGTTTTTACCAATCCAGGGGCGATACAATTGACACGGATATTATCTGGACCTAGCTCTACAGCAAGGTTGCGAGCCAGTTGGAAATCTCCAGCTTTCGAAATACAATAAGTTCCTATTACCTCAGAGCCAAAGAAGCCACCAATAGATGAAACAAAAATTATAGCACCATCTTGTTTGTTGCGCATTCCGGGTGCTACAAGTTGTGCCAACCAAAGGTTGGATTGAATGTTTGACGCCAGAATTTTGGAAAAGATTTCGTCTGGCACTTCAAGGGCAGAGCCGTAATGGGGATTAATCGCGGCATTGCCCACTAGAATGTCAATATTACCCCATCGCTCGTTTGTCTCAGAAACTAAAGATTGCAATTCGTTTTTGCGGCTGACGTTGCATGGTATTCCTATTACCTCAAGATCATTCGAACGTAATTCATCAACTGTACTGTTAACGCGCTTCTCGTCGCGGCTTGAAATAACTACACGAGCTCCATGTTGCGCTAAAGCGACAGCGATGGCTTTTCCGATTCCTTTCGTAGACCCGGTTACAACAGCATTACGTCCAGTAAGGTCAAACATGTTTGCTAACATTATTAAGGTCATCTAGAGGCCTAGATAGGCCGCTCTCACGCTATCATCTTTAATTAAGTTTTCTGCGGGGCCTTGAAGGGCAAGTGAGCCTTGCTCAAGAACATACCCGTAGGAAGCTACGCTCAATGCTAGTGCGGCATTCTGTTCCACCAAAACCACTCCGACATTTTCTTCCTGTGTTAGGGCACTGATTGTTTCCATAATTTTTTGTTCGATAACGGGTGCGAGGCCAATAGAAGGTTCATCTAAAAGTAGCATTTTTGGTCCTGACATGAGTGCCCTTCCAAAGGCTAGCATCTGTTGTTCCCCACCACTCAAGTTCCGGGCTAGCTGTCGCCTCCGGTCTTTTAGAATTGGAAAGTGGTGATAAATCCTCTCCAAATCTCTATTGATAGCTTTTTTATCTGAACGCAGATATGCGCCCACCATAAGATTGTCGTAAACACTTATGCGTGGAAACAATTCACGTCCTTCTGGAACTTGCGAAATACCCATCCGAACAATTGCTGAAGGTGATGCATTATCAATTCGATCTCCTAGAAAGCTAATCTCTCCTGCAGTTGGTCGTAAAAGGCCGGATACAGTTTTTAAGAGTGTTGTTTTGCCAGCACCATTGCTGCCTACAATAGTAGTTATAGTATTCTCTAACGCCGAAACGGACACATCGGACAGAGCTGAAATTAAATCATATTTGACTTCTAGCTGCTTAATTTCAAGCATTGTAACTCTCAGCTTTTCCCAAGTAAGCTTCAATCACCGACGGGTTACTGGTTATTTCATCTGCATTACCCTCAGCAATTTTTTCGCCAAAATTAATAACTGTAATTTGATCACAGATACTCAGGACTGATCGGACGTCGTGTTCTACCAACAAAATAGTGATTCCGTGATCACGCAGACTAGAGATTTTCTGGGCAACATTACTTTTTTCGGTTGGGTTTAGTCCTGCTAGTGGCTCGTCGAGCATTAGTAATTTAGGCCGTACGGCTAACGCAGTTGCTATTGAAAGTACGCGTTGCATGCCTGCGGGAAGCATTCTTGCTGGCGCTTCAGACTCACTTGATAGACCCATAAATTCAAGAATCCAAGATGTGCTATCTTCAATTGAGCTAACGCTTGGAAACTTGCTATTTTGTTCTGTTTCTGAGGTGGTTCTACCAGCATGAATATGATGGCCCATATGCACATTTTCTCGAACCGACATGTCTCGGTAGACACTGGTAAGTTGAAATGTTCTGACTAATCCTTTTTTTGCAATACGATGAGGGGCTTTCCCTGTTATTCTGGCACCTCTGAATTTCACTTCGCCGGATGTCGGTTTTAAGAACCCGCTTATAAGATGAAAAGTAGTTGTTTTGCCGGATCCGTTGGGACCTATAAGACCTCTGATTTGACCTTCTGGAATTGTTACAGAAATATCTTTAACAGCAACCAACTTGCCGAACTTTTTTTCGATATTATTTACTTCAAGAATTGTCATAAACTAACTATCTAAGGTCTTAGCACTATGATTCGAATTACGATTAAGTAGGAAGGCCTTTAGTAGTTTAAATCCTCTTATAACAGCCATTTCCAAACCTCCAGACCAAAGCATAAGTACTGCTATAACACTGGCACCCCACAAAAGAGGCACCCATTCGGCCCAGGTTCGGAATGCTTCCTCCAGGGCAGTAAGGTATAGTAGTCCAAGAATTGGTCCGAAGAAGGTAGATACTCCTCCTACAATTGCAGCAGCGACTAGCTTAAACATGAGAATAGAGCCAAAATCCATCGGATTTATTGTTCCATTAAAATTAGCAGAAAGTGACCCTGCAAATCCTGCGATTACTGAACCTAAGACGAAAGGCAGGGTTCGATGTCCCCAAGTATTAATGCCTATAGACTCTGATAATTCTTCGTTTGCAGCCACAGCCTTAATTGTCCGGCCTAACCTTGAAAGATCAAATCTGTAGAGCAAAAGCCAAATTATTAGAGCAGCAGTTAAAGCCAGATAATAGAAACCCATTGGGGTATCAAAGTCTATGCCCAGAAAACCTTCAGGGCGGGGGATAAAGGCGATCCCAAAACCACCGCCCGTGATACCTTTGAATTGGATGTATCCTTGTCGCAGAGCTTCGCCTGCAGCAAACGTGCTTAAAAAAAAGTAATAGTGTCGTGTTCGTAAAACTGGATATGCGATTAGCAAGGCAAATAAGCCCGCAATGCCAGCACCCAAAAATAGAGTTATCCAGAAAGACCAGGGCACTTCAAGGGTCATTAATATAGCCGTCGTATATGCCCCTAGGCCTGCCGTTGCGACGTGAGAAAAAGACCAGCCGCCCATTGTAGTAATAAGGCGGTACCCCATTATCATAATCGCATTCAAAGTAAAAATTACCAAGACGCTTTGCCAATACGAGGATAGCGCGTGCGGCAGGGCAACTAATAGAGGTGCTGCTATGGCTGTGCCAATACAGGCGTAAACAAAACGTCGCGGAGTTGAAGTGATAAATTGGGCTATTGTCATTCACGTGCCCCTAACAGGCCGCTTGGCATAAAGCTTAGAACAAGTAGCATAATAATTGCATCAACCATTGCGGTAAATTTTCCTACGCCGAATGCGGTCATTAAAGTATCAATGACACCAAACAATAATGCTGCGACGACCGTTCCCGATAGACTTCCTATCCCACCGACAATAATAATTATAAAAGCGCGCCAGAGAGCTTCTCCTCCCATAAAGGGGCCAATCATCAGCACACTTCCCATTAAAGTACCTGAAATTGCGGCAAGTGCAGAGCCCACGAACATAGTAGTTAGCGCAATTCTTCCCATGCTAATACCCTGGAGCATGGCTCCAGTTTTATTTTGAGCTGTTGCTCGTACTGCGCGGCCAAGGTCGGTACGCATTAAGAAATACCAAAGCCCTGCCATCATTAATACTGTGAAGCCGAGCACTACAATTCTCTGTATGGGCAGTATTGCCCCTTCAAACATTATGAATCCTGGAAAAATTGCCGGCACAGAGCGACCCATGGGGCCGATAGTTTTGACAACGATCACCTGTAATACGTACGAAAGGCCTAGCGTTGCCATAAAAATAGAGAATGGTTGCTCCTTTAGGCGTTCGAATAAACTTAATTGAACGAGCATGCCAAGAGTTCCTACAACTCCAGCTCCAACGAGCATTGCAATAATAAAGGTCCCTCCGTCAGGGATGTTATTGGAGAGTACACCAGTAAGCAGCCAAAGCGCGTAGCCACCAAGCATGTAAAATTCGCCATGTGCAAAGTTGATCGTGCGCATGACCCCAAATACCAGCGCCAATCCGACAGCGAAAGAAAGATAAAAGCTACTTAAGAAAACAATGTTGGCTAAAATTTGCATTATGGAATCTACCAGCCTCTTAGGCGTATATACCGGCTGCGATTTTCACCCGGGACCTCTCTACACAACAGAATCGATCCATCGCCGATTTAAGCTAAACAAAGCATTTAACGCTTAGTCGGGAGACCCACAATACTAATTGGGAGTCTCCCGACCTCGCTAGACTAACAAAAGCGGGTATTTACTATCTGTAAACTTGCCCGCCCGCATCGATAATTGGCAATGCAACGTCTTTATATTTCTCCCACCATGCTGCATGGTCAACAACATGATCGAGAATAACTTTTCCATCTGCACTCAAATTATAAATCGGTAGCGGGGTCAATAGATGGTGGTTCGCACCATAGATTTCTTCCCCACCCCATTTTGAGGGGCCAAATAAAGGATGGTCAACAACCTCGGCCGCATAGAGTGTTTCCATAACAGTTTTGGAATCTATGCTTGGCGACATTCGAATGCCGGCCTCTAGCGTCATCATTGAAGCGTAGCCGATGGGAGTGTAAGGCGACCACTCGTCAACACCAAATTCCTCTACATACCATTTATAA